>NZ_JAGKRH010000122.1:0-18319 GCF_017939245.1 Aeromonas sp. PrichA-15
AAAACTGGGAATAACGCCTTAAATGGCGAAGAAACGGTCTAAATAGGCTGATTCAAGGCATTTACGGGAGAAAAGATCGGCTCAAACTGAAAAAATGAAATGACTGAGTCAGCCGAGAAGAATTTCCCCGCTTATTCGCACCTTCCTTAGATCAGGGCTGGTTTGAGCTGCGCCGCCAGCTCGAATATAAGCAGGCATGGCGAGGCGGTCAGGTGTTGGCGATAAACCCGGCCTACACGAGCCAGCAGTGCGCCTGTTGTGGGCATACTGCGAAGGATAACCGCCAGACGCAAAGCCAGTTTAAATGCGCTGCGTGTGGTTATGAGGCGAACGCCGATGTGAACGGCGCTCGCAATATTTTAGCGGCGGGACACGCCGTTTTAGCCTGTGGAGGCGTGGTGCAATCAGGCCGCCCGATGAAGCAGGAACCCGGTACTGCGCGAGCAGCTATCACCCAGTAATGGGAATCCCCCTCCTGTGACGCGAAGCGCTAAGGTGGGGGAGGATGTCAACGAATCGGTCTATTGCCTGGACCCGGATTAGAACCTCATCGAGATCAGCCGCTATTGCTGAGCTCTTGGCACCTTGCGATTTGTGTCATTGCTCCCTGGTGCGCCCCTTGCGCAGCAGAGGGATCACGGTGAGCACCATGCCGGTGAAGAGCAGCAGATAGCCCAGGGGCAGCAGGGCAAAGGGCTCGTGCAGGAAGCCCTGGGCATCGAGGGTGGAGCCCAGCAGGTTGAAGGCCACAAAGCAGCCGAGCTCGGCCAGGATCAGCAGGGCACCTGTTTTCATCGTCATCTTGTCATCCTCGTCAGCGAGATGGAGCGGATGGGAGACTTTCATGCCTGGGTGAAGAGAGTGTGAAGTCGCGCCAGGCACAAAACACAACGGCAGCCCAAGGGCTGCCGTTGTGTTGAGGGTGAAGCCCCGGGCCAGGGCGCTCAGCAGACCCCTTGCGCCAGCATGGCGTCGGCGACCTTGACGAAGCCGGCAATATTGGCGCCGCTTTCGTAGTTCACATGGTCATCATCCTGACCGTAACGGACACAGGTGGCATGGATACTGGTCATGATCCCCTTGAGGCGGGCGTCCACCTCCTCCCGGGTCCAGGAGAGGCGCTGGGCATTCTGGCTCATCTCGAGGCCCGAGGTGGCAACCCCGCCGGCGTTGGCCGCCTTGCCCGGGGCGAACAGCACCTTTGCTTCGTGGAAGAGGCGGATGGCGGCGGCGCTGGAGGGCATGTTGGCCCCCTCGGCCACCAGCTGCACGCCGTTGGCAATAAGCTGCGCCGCATCTTCGGCATCTAGCTCGTTCTGGGTGGCGCAGGGGAGGGCGACGTCGGTCGCCAGGTGCCAGGGGGTGCGGCCGCTGAAGAACTCGAGCCCGAGCTCGTGGGCGTAATCCGCCACCCGCTTGCGCTGCTCGTTTTTAAGCGCCATCAGACGGGCCAGCTTCTCGGGGGTGAAGCCGTCCGGATCATAGACGGTGCCGCCGGAGTCGGAGGCGGTGATGACGCGGGCGCCGAGGGCCATCGCCTTCTCGATGGCGTATTGGGCCACGTTGCCCGAGCCCGACACCGAGACCCGCAGGCCATCGAGGGACTGGCCGCGATGGGCCAGCATGGCGTCGACAAAGTAGAGCAGGCCGTAGCCGGTGGCTTCCGGACGAATGAGGCTGCCGCCAAAGGAGAGTCCCTTGCCGGTGAAGACGCACTCGGCGCTGTTGGTGAGCTTCTTCATCATGCCCGCCATGTAGCTCACCTCGCGCCCGCCCACCCCGATGTCGCCCGCCGGCACGTCGGTGTTGGCCCCCAGGTGGCGATAGAGCTCCAGCATGAGGGCCTGGCAGAAGCGCATCACTTCTCCTTCGCTCTTGCCCTTGGGATCGAAGTCGCTGCCCCCCTTGCCGCCCCCCATGGGCAGGGTGGTGAGGGCGTTCTTGAAGGTCTGCTCGAAGGCGAGGAATTTCAGCACCGAGAGATCCACCGAGGGGTGGAAGCGCATGCCGCCCTTGAAGGGGCCGATGGCGGAGCTGTGCTGCACCCGGTAGCCGCGATTCACCTGCACCTGGCCCTGGTCATCCACCCAGCTCACCCGAAACTGCACCAGGCGCTCGGGTTCCACCAATCGCTCCAGCAGGCCGTGTTGCAGGTAGCGGGGGTGGCGCTCCACATAGGGCCAGATGGAGGCGATCACCTCGCTCACGGCCTGGATGAACTCGGGCTGGTGAGGGTTGCGGCTGGCGACCTGGGCCAGGAAGGCCTCCTGGGAGAGGGAATGACTCATCTTTAACTCCTGTCGTGAATGATGAAAGTGGCGTCCTGCCAGAGAGGGGACCATGCCCGTCTTCAGGGTTCGCGGGGCTCAAGGGGCCCGTTGTTGCGCCCCGATGGGGGTGTCATTTCCCGTCGTCGGCGGGTCAGAGCAGATAATTCGCGATGACCAAAATCTTTTTATGCATTTTTTCTGGATAAATATCAAGCGTTAGATCATCTGGCTATCTGCCGAAGGCCGCACCCTATCTTCGGCGGCGGGGGCCCGGCCCATGAAGTGAGCACCATGAAGTGAAAAGAGGCGGGGAGTGCGCGGTGCAGCCCAATCAGGGCCGCGGCGTCACCGCACGCTGGATAATGGGGGGCCTGCTGCTGCATCAGGGGCAGCACCCCCTGTGAGCCAGCGGGCAGGGGGCGACGGGGCCGGGCGCGTGCGCGTGCAATGTGCTACTGTAGCGGCGTTTTTTGCCGAACATGCAGGGCGCAGGCCCTTATTTCATGGAGTTGTATGCAGACGAACCCGACCACAGCGCGGCTGATCCAGCCAGCCATTCTCAAGGCCCATCCGACCCGGGAGGTGACCCATGCTGGCCGATGAATCCATGCGCCTGAACAAATACATCAGCGAGAGCGGCATCTGCTCCCGTCGTGAGGCCGATCGTTTCATCGAGCAGGGCAACGTCTTCATCAACGGCAAGCGGGCCGGGGTGGGAGATCAGGTGTTTGCCGGGGATCTGGTCAAGGTCAACGGTCAGGTGATCGAGCCGCGCGAAGCCGACAGCCTGGTCTTCATCGCCCTCAACAAGCCGGTGGGCATCGTCAGCACCACGGAGGCGGGGGAGAAGGACAACATCGTCGACTTCGTCAACCACAGCACCCGCATCTTCCCCATCGGTCGCCTCGACAAGGACTCCCAGGGGCTCATCTTCCTCACCAACCACGGGGATCTGGTGAACAAGATCCTGCGGGCGGGCAACGATCACGAGAAAGAGTACCTGGTGACCGTGGACAAGCCGGTGACCGACGAGTTCGTCCGGGGCATGGCGGCCGGGGTGCCCATCCTCGGCACCGTCACCAAGAAGTGCAAGGTGAAACGAGAGGCGCCCTTCGTGTTTCGCATCACCCTGGTGCAGGGGCTCAACCGCCAGATCCGCCGCATGTGCGAGCACTTCGGCTTCGAGGTGACCAAGCTCGAGCGCATCCGCATCATGAACGTCAGCCTCAAGGGGCTGCCGGTGGGGGAGTGGCGCGACCTCACCGACGACGAGCTGATCGAGCTGTTCAAGCTGATTGAGGACTCCTCCTCCGAGGCGAAACCGGCCAAGGGGGCTCAGGTTGCCAAGCCCAAGGCGGCTGCGGCCGGCACCCCGGCCCAGGGCAAGAAGCCGCGGCGCAGCGACGATCACGAGATTGGCGGGCGGCCCAATGTGCCGGGTCCCGAGGCCTTCGAGAAGAAGAGCCCCGCAGGCAAGGGCGGGGCGGGCAAAGGGGCTGCCAGCAAAGGGGCAGCAGGTAAAAGCGCGCCCGGCAAGGGGGGCAAACCCGCCCCGGGCAAACCGCGGCCAGGGCAGGGCGGGCGCCAGAAGAAGGGGCGCTGAGCGCCAGGCCTTCCCGCACCCTGATGCACAACACCGGCCTTGGCCGGTGTTGTGCTTTCTGGCCCCCAAGGCCGGTGCTCGCCGGATCAGGCAGGTTTGTGGCCTGCCGTCTGCACAGCCATGGCCTGCTCCGGGGGCAGGCCCATGGCCCTTGGGTAGTGGCGCGGGTTGAGACGCACCACCAGCAGGCTCATCAGGACCAGGGCGCCGAGCTGCCACTGCCAGGCGGCGGCGAAGTCACCGCTTGCATGGTGCAGGCGGGCCGCCACCCAGGGGCCGGTAGCCGCCACCATGAAGCCGACGCCCTGCATCAGGGCGCAGAGGGCGCCCGCCCGGCGCGGGTCGGGCAGGTGATCCAGCGCAATCACCATGATGAGGGAGAAGCTCCCCCCAAGCCCGGCGCCGCACAGCAAACACCAGAGCAGGGGGCGGTCTGAGGAGCGAGCCAGAGGCCGCCAAAGCCCGCCAGCTGCATGGCGATGGCCAGCGCCATCCAGGGGCGGCGGTCCAGCCGACCGGCTGCCAGCAGGGGCAGGCCAAGGCCGCTCGCGGTCTGGGCCAGGGCGAGCCAGGCCACCAGCTCGCCCCCTTGCTGGGCGCTCCAGCCCGCCGCCATGTAGGCCGGGGCCAGCCAGGCTACGACGATGCCGTAGCCGCTGTTGATGATGCCAAAGCAGGCGATGAGCAGCCAGGTGCGGGGCAGGGGGAGCAGCCGCTGCTCCCCGGTGGGGGCGTGCGTGCTGGCCGGGGCGGGCAGGGGCACCCGCCAGGCCAGCCAGCCGAGGGCCAGCAGCACCGGCAGGCCCCAGAGCGCCAGCGCCCGAGACCAGTCCAGATACTCGGCAAGGCGCGGGGTGAGCACGGCCCCGAGCGCCCCGCCCCCCATCATGCAGGCGGAGAAGATCCCCATCACCAGGGGCACCTTTTGGGCGAACCCCTCCTTGATGAGGCCGGGCAGCACCCCCTGCACCAGGGCCGAGCCCAGCCCGCACAGGGCGGCGTTGGCGATGAGCAGGGTGCCGCTCGCCAGATCGACGCGCAGGGCGCTGCCAAGGGCGAGCAGCAGCAGGGCCGTCCCGAGCAGGGGGCGCGGGCCCGTGCGACCCAGGAGCGCCGGGGTGAGCAGCACGCCGACCCCGATAAGCCAGAGGGGCAGCAGGGTGACCCAGGCCAGGGTATCTACCCCGAGGGCCAGCCTCGCGTCGATGCGAGGGGCCAGGGGGCCGATGGCGGTGAGGAAGGGGCGCAGGTTGAGGGCGATGAGGATCACCAACACCAGCAAGGCGCCGCTGCCCGGGGGGAGGCGGCGCTTATGCATGGGGCAGGGGACCGTAGAGGGTGTCGGCCGCGATGGGGCTCGCCAGCTTGATGAGGGGCAGGGGCGGCGGACTCAGCGGCAGTCGCAGCGCGGCGTAGGCCGCGCGGCTGTCATAGCCGAAGGGGGCGGCATCGTCGTTGTCAAAGGCGTAGTAGACCGCCTGGATGCCGTTCATCACCAGGGCCGACAGGCACATGGGGCAGGGGTGCCCGCTGGCATAGACGATGGCCCCGGCCAGCGGCCCCTGGCGACTCCCTTCCCGCAGCGCTTCCAGCTCCGCGTGACGGGTGGGGTCCCCCGCCTCCAGCATGCGATTGACGGCGCTCGCCACCAGCCGGTTCTCCCTCACCAGCAGGGCGGCGAAGGGGCGCTCCCCTTGCTGGCGATGGGTCAGGGCCAGGTGCAGGGCCTGCTCCAGCCACTCCTGATGGCTGGGGGCCGAGGCGGCGGTGAGCGAGTTGAGGAGGCGGGCACCGGACTGGGAAGGGGGTGGCATGGTCATATCCTGGCAAAAAAGGGGGAGGACAGCAGCCTAGAGGGTCGCCGCATCATTTGGAAATTAAATGATAAAATGACTTCCAGTGGTTTTATAAATGGAGATTGCCCATGGAGCGCCCCCTGCTGGACCCCCAATTGCTGCGGAGCTTCGTCGCCATCGTCGAAACCGGCAGCTTTACCCGCGCCGCCGAGCGTATCCACCTCACCCAGTCCACCCTGAGCCAGCAGATGCGCCGCCTGGAGCAGCAGTTGGGTTGCACCCTGCTCGACCGATCCGGTCGCTAGGTGGTGACCACGGCCCAGGGGGAGACCCTGCTCGGGC
This sequence comes from Aeromonas sp. PrichA-15, assembly GCF_017939245.1. Classification (NCBI taxonomy): domain Bacteria; kingdom Pseudomonadati; phylum Pseudomonadota; class Gammaproteobacteria; order Aeromonadales; family Aeromonadaceae; genus Aeromonas; species Aeromonas sp. PrichA-15. The sequence continues at coordinate 6,012 of NZ_JAGKRH010000122.1, forward strand.
TGGCGCGCCGCATCCTGGGGCTGCTGGCCCGGGCGGGGGAGCGGGTGAGCGAGGCGAGCCACCCCCTGCGCCTCGGGGTGCCGGAGGATTTTGCCGCGGGGGCCATGACCCCGGTACTGGCCGCCTTCGCCCGCGCGCACCCGCAGGTGCGGCTGGAGGTGCAAAGCGATCTCAGCCATGCCCTGTGGCAGGCATTCGAAGGGGGAGAGCTGGATCTGGCCCTCATCAAGCAGGGGCGCGGCCAGGGGGAGCCCATCGCCCGCTGGCGCGAGCCCCTGGCCTGGGTTGACAGCCGGGAGTGGCCCGCCGCCGGGCGCGACCCCCTGCCTCTGGTGGTGTTTCCAAGCGAGGGGCTCTACCGGCGCCAGATGACCGACGCCCTGGATGCCGAGGGGATCCCCTGGCGCATCGCCTACGTGAGCGGCAGTCTCGCCAGCCTGCAAGGGGCGGTGAGCGCGGGGATCGGGGTCAGCCTGCTGCCGGCGCGCCTGCTGCAACCGGATCAGGTGGTGCTGGCCCACTGGCCTGCGGTGCGCTCGGTGGAGCTGGCCCTGCACCAGGGGCCGGGCACGAGCGAGCCCCTCGCCCGGCTGGGGGAGGCGCTGATCGCGCTCTGTGACGAGGTGATGGGGCCGAGGTAGCCCGGGCGGTCAGGGGTCAGGCCAGGGCCTGTTTTGGTACCACGGCGAGCCAGATTTCCACTTCGCCGCTGCCGGTGGCGGCGTCAAAGCGGGCGCCGTAGCGCTCGAAATCCGGCTGCTGGGCAGATTGATAGTCCGATTGCGCGAGCCACGCCAGGGCTTGGCGCCAGGTGTGCGGCAGGGTCGCGACATGCCCCTGATGCAAGAAGATGGCGTAGGTCTGGGGGGCGATGCGCATGCGGCCAAGCCCGGGAGGCAGCACCTCCAGGGCGGCGACCTCCACCCCGCAGAGGTATTCGCAGTGGGTGTCGGTGGCGGCGCAGATGACGCCATAGGCGTGCTCACCGAGTTGTCCCGGCAGGGGAAGCAGGGCGCTGAGGTCGCGCCACTGGCCGGCGAAGTCCCCCCTGCTCGAAGGGGTGGTGACGGCGCAGCCCCCCGAGGAGCATGGCGCGGCCTTGTTCGATGCGAATGGGGGCTGACATGGTGCCTCCTGCGGGGGCGCTCAGGCCTCCCGACCTTCCTCGAGCTTGCGCTCATAATCCCGGCGAACGATGGCGAGTGCCGCCAGGGCCAGCGCGGGGGCGATGTGGTTGGTTTCCAGCAGTTCGATCAGATCCACCGCGAGCTGGACCTCGGGGGGGGCATTTTCCAGAGACATCTTGGGTTCTCAAGGGCAAGGGTGGTCGCCATTATAGCGCCCGGCGGCGCGAAGACACGCCCCGGCTGCCCGGGGCGGGACGGGTCACATGTGCTGGCGCATCTCCTTGTCCAGCTCCTCGCGCAGGGCCATCAGCTTTTTGGCGTACTGCTGCAACTGCAGATCGCTCTCGCTCACCGGCTGCCACTGGGGCACCGGGGTGGGTTTGCCATGCTCGTCCATGGCCACGAAGATGATGATGCAGTGGGTGGTCTTGCGCCGCTCCGGGTCGGTGGGGTGGCGGCTGTAGACATCCACCGCCAGGTGCATGCTGGTGGTGCCGGTGTGGATCACCTTGGCGTGCACCTCCACCAGCTGGCCTATCTGGATGGGGCGCAAGAAGCGGATGCCCCCCACATAGACGGTGACGGCATAGCCGCCACACCAGCCGGCGGCGCAGGCGTAGCCGGCCTGGTCAATCCACTTCATCACCATGCCGCCATGGACTTTGCCGCCAAAGTTGACGTCGGCGGGTTCGGCGAGAAATTGCAGGGTCAGTTCACGGGCGCTCATGTACTTCCTTATGTCGAGGCAAGGGGGGACTCCTTGGCTGTCCCCCGGGGACAATAGCAGCGGGCGGGGCCGGCACTGATCCAACCAGCACCTCCTCTTGTCTGCGCCGTCATTCACCTTGAGTTCAGCGCAGGCGGCCCAGCATGACTCATCACGCGAGGGAGGAGGCCCCATGAAACAGATGCTGGAGCAATTGATGGGAGCTGGCAAGGGCTGGCTCAACGACGGTGGTGACACGCGCAAGGCCCAGATGAAGGGCATGGCGCAGGGGGGATTGGCCGCCGGGGCCATGGCGCTGCTGCTTGGTAACAAGAAGATGCGCAAATATGGCACCAAGGTGGCGGCGGTGGGGGGCGCGGCGGCTCTCGGGGGGCTGGCCTACAAACTCTATCAGGACTGGCAGACCCAGCAGTCCACCCCGGCCCAGCCGACCCAGCCCCTGGACACCCTGGAGGGCAAGGCCCTGGATGCCCGCGCCAACCTGCTGGTGCGCGCCATGGTGGCGGCGGCCCGGGCCGACGGCCACATCGATGCCGCCGAGCGCCAGAAGATCCAGGAGTACCTGACCGAACAGGGGGAACGGGATGCGGCCCGCTGGATTGACGCCGAGCTCTCCCGCCCCCTCGACCCCCATGTCCTGGCGCGAGAAGTGACCGACATGGAGCTGGCGACCGAGGTTTACCTCGCCTCCCTGCTCACCATCGAGGTGGATCACTTCATGGAGCGCGGTTATCTGGACGAGCTGGCGCGCGCCTTGAAGCTGGATGACAACCTCAAGGGGAGCATAGAGCGCCAGGTGGCCCAGCTGGGGGCGCCGGGTTGAGCCCGCATTGCCATCAGGATTGTCCACAAGGCCCCGTCATGGGGCCTTGTCGTTGCCGGGGGCTGTTGATTGCCGTGACGAGCCGATAAGATGCGGGTTCCAAAGGGTGACCGCCGAGCCTCTTTCCTCGCTGGCGACCCTCACTGCAAGGAGCATCAGGTGGACATTCGCAAGGCAACTGAACAGGATATCGACGCCATTCTGGCCCTGAACCGGCAGATAGGTCAGCTCCACTTCGAGCAGGTGCCCGAGGTGTTCTGCCCCCCGTCCCCGGAGGACAGGGCCTTCTTGCTCGGCGCCATTGCCGACGAGGCGCGTCTTTTCTGCGTGGCGGTGGTGGCGGGGGAGGTGGCGGGTTTTCTCACCGCCCGCATCGACCTCAACGAGAGCGTCCCCTTTCTCAGCAAGCTGCCCGTCTGCCGCATCACGACCGTGGTGGTGGATGAGGGGCTGCGCTCCCGGGGCATCGGCCGGGCGCTGATCGCCCACGGGGACCAGTGGGGCAAGGCGCGGGGCGCAAGCCAGTTGCGCCTGGAGGTGATGGCTTTCAACGAGCGGGCCAGGGCCCTCTACGAGCGACTGGGCTTCAAGGCCCAGTCACAGACCATGGCCAGATAAGGCGCATTCGCTTGCAAAAGGGCCCGTTACGGGCCCTTGTCGTGTGAGGCGTCAGGGGGGCTCTGCCAGGTTTCCCGTTGCCGGGCGATGAGGTCTGCAAGCCGGTTGAGCGCCGCGTCCAGTTGCGGGCTCCAGGGATGGGAGCTGTTGAGGCGCAGGCAGTGGTTGTGCTGGCCCTGGCTGGAGAAGAGGGCCCCGGGGGCGATGGAGACCCCCTGTTCGATGGCGCTGGCATAGAGCGCTCGGCCATCGAGGCGGGCGTCAAATTCGAGCCAGAGAAAGTAGCCACCGTCCGGGGAGGAGATACGCGCCTCGGGGAAGAGGCGCATCAGGGCTGCCCGCATCTGCTGCTGGCGCTGGGCCAGGGTGTGGCGCAGGCGGCGAAAGTGGGCGTCCACCCCGCCCTGGCGCAACATGTCGGCCAGCGCCAGCTGACTGGGCACATTGGTCGAGAGCGTCGACATCAGTTGCAGCCGCTGGATCCGCTCGGCGTGGCGCTTGGCCACCACCCAGCCGACCCGAAAGCCCGGCGCCAGACACTTGGTCCAGGAGCCGCACAGCAGGCTCTCTCCCCGCGCATCCCAATGGGTGATGGGCCTTGGCCGCTCGCGCCCGACATAGAGCTCCGCGTAGACGTCATCCTCCACCAGGGGGACCTGATGGCGGTTGAGCAGGCCCATCAGCGCCTGCTTGTGCTCATCCGGCATGGTGTGGCCGAGGGGGTGCTGCACATTGCCCATCAGCCAGCACGCCTTGACGGGGCGCTGGGCAAGGGCCTCCTCCAGCAGGGCGAGATCGATGCCCACCCCGGGGATCACCGGGATCTCCACCACCTTGAGCTTGAGCCGCTCGATGGCCTGCAGGGCGCCGTAGAAGGTGGGGGACTCCACCACCACCCAGTCGCCGGGCTCGGTCAGCACCTGAAGACTGAGGGAGAGCGCCTCCATGGCCCCCGTGGTGATGATGATCTGCTGGGGATCCACCGCCATCCCCTCGCTGGCGTAGCGCCGGGCGATGGCGCGGCGCAGTGCCTCGTTGCCGGGGGGCAGATCTGCCACCGTGCTGAAGGGATCGAGGCGGCGCATGCAACTGCCTAGGGCCCGACCGAGCTGGGGGTGGGGGAAGAGGGTCGGGTCCGCCACCGCCATGCCAAGGGGCACCAGCTCCCGTGACTTGCTCGCCTGCAGCACCTCGAACACCAGATCGTTGATGTCCACCGAGCCGCTGTAGCGGGCCTGCTGGGGCTGGCTCTCCCGCCGGGCCGTGCTCGCGGCCTTGACGTAGTAGCCGGACTGGGGCCGCGCCAGGATGAGGCCCCGGCTTTCGAGCAACTGATAGGCCTGGAGCACCGTCATGGGGCTGAGGCCATGGGTCTTGCAGCTCTGGCGGATGGAGGGGATGCGCTCCCCCGGCTGCCAGAGGCCGCTCGTGATCTGCTGTTGCAGCTGGTCTGCCAACTGGCCGTAGCGGGACATGGTGGGCTCAAACTGTTATAGGTGTTTTTCACTATAACTGCATCTGTTATAGGTGTCATGGACCATGGTGTACTTGGCGGGCGAAAACCTGTCCGTTAAATGCAACATAGAGAGTCATGCATGATAAGCCTGGATGATGTGGTCAGCCTCTCCCGAATACAGTTCGGGGCGACGGCGATGTTCCACTTTCTGTTTGTGCCCCTCACCCTGGGGCTGTCCTGGATCCTGGTGATCGCCGAGTCGGCCTACGTGATGACCGGCAAGGTGATTTACAAGGACATCACCCGCTTCTGGGGCAAGCTGTTTGGCATCAACTTCGTGATGGGGGTGACCACCGGGATCACCCTGGAGTTCCAGTTCGGGACCAACTGGGCCTATTACTCCCACTATGTCGGCGATATCTTCGGCACGCCGCTGGCGGTGGAGGGGCTGATGGCCTTCTTCCTCGAGTCCACATTGGTGGGCCTTTTCTTCTTCGGCTGGGACAAGCTCTCCCGCGGCCAGCACCTGCTGGTGACCATGCTGGTGGCGCTCGGCTCCAACCTCTCCGCCCTCTGGATCCTCATCGCCAACGGCTGGATGCAAAACCCGGTCGGCGCCGAGTTCAACCCCATGACCATGCGCATGGAGCTGGTGGATGTGGCCGCGGTCATCTTCAACCCGGTGGCCCAGGTCAAGTTCGTCCACACGGTGGCGGCGGGCTATGTGGCGGCCTCCCTGTTCGTGATGGGGGTGAGCAGCTGGTATCTGCTGCGCGGCATGGAGGTGCGCTTCGCCCTGCGATCCTTTGCCATCGCCTCGGGCTTTGGCCTCGCGGCCATCCTCTCTGTCATCGTGCTCGGGGACGAGTCGGGCTATCGCTCGGGGGAGGTGCAGAAGGTCAAGCTCGCCGCCATCGAGGCGGAGTGGGAGACGGAGCCCGCCCCGGCTTCTTTCACCCTGTTCGGCCTGCCGGATCAGCGTGCCGAGACCACCCACGCGGCCATCAAGATACCCTATCTGATGGGCATCATCGCCACCCGCTCCCTGGATGAGCAGGTGACGGGCCTCAAAGATCTGAAAGCGCAGCACGAGGCGCGCATTCGCAGCGGCATGCTGGCCCACGAGGCGCTCGAAGCGATGCGGGCAGATGGCAGCAACCAGGCGGCGCGAGCCACCTTCGAGCGCCACCGCAGCGATCTGGGCTACGGCCTCTTGCTCACTCCCTATGCCAAGGAGATTGGCAAGGCGGACGAGGGGGCCATCGCCAAGGCGGTGGAAGACTCCATCCCCCAGGTGGCGCCGCTGTTCTGGAGCTTTCGCCTGATGGTGGGCATCGGCGTGGCGCTGCTGGCGCTCTTTGCCGCCGCCTTCCTGCAACTGTGCCGGGGCAGGCTGGTGCAATCCCCGCGGCTGCTCAGGGCCCTGCTCTGGTCTATTCCTCTGCCCTGGATTGCCATCGAGGCGGGCTGGTTCGTGGCGGAGTTCGGTCGCCAGCCCTGGACCATCAGCGACGTGCTGCCGGTGTCGGCCTCCGTCTCCCTGCTGCAACCGGGGCAGCTCTGGTTCAGCCTCATCGCCATCTTCCTCATCTACAGCAGCCTGCTGGTGGTGGAGTTGTTCTTGTTGCGTCATGTGATCCGCAAAGGGCCTGCCAGCCTGCAGACGGGTCGTTATCAAGGTGAAGTGTTGCAAAACGGGAGTCCTGCCTGATGGATTACGAAACCCTGAAAGTGATCTGGTGGGGGCTGGTGCTCTTCCTGCTGGTCGGCTTCGTGGTGATGGATGGCTTCGATCTCGGGGTCGGCATGCTGCTGCCCGTGGTCGGCAAGACGGATGACGAGCGGCGGGTGCTGCTCAACAGCGTGGGGCCGGTGTGGGAGGGCAACCAGGTGTGGCTCATCGCCGGTGCCGGCACCCTGTTTGCCGCCTGGCCCCTGGTCTATGCCGCCGCCTTCTCGGCGCTTTACGTGCCCTTCATGTTCCTGCTGTTCGGCCTCTTTTTGCGCCCGGTGGGCTTTGACTATCGCAGCAAGCTGCCGGACCCGGTCTGGCGCCGCTGGTGGGACCGCGCCCTGGTGGTGGGCGGTCTGCTGCCGACCCTGGTGTTTGGTGCCACCCTTGGCCTGGTGCTGCAAGGGCTGCCGTTTCGCTTCGATGCGGCCCTTCGCATCCACTATGGCGCCTTTGCGTTCCACTGGCCGCTGCTGTTGACCGCCATGGGGACGGCGCTGGCGCTGCTCTTGCTGCACGGTGCCAGCTTCCTGCAGTGCAAGACCCAGGGGGCCATAGCGGCGCGCAGCGCCCGCCTCGCCCTCTGGCTCGGCCCCCTGGCGAGCGCCCTCTTTGCCCTTGGCGGCGTCTGGCTTGGGGAGATGGCGGGGTATCGCATCACGGCCATCGGCGATCTCAACGGCGCCCTCACTCCGCTGATGAAAGAGGTGGTGGCGGTGCCGGCGGGCTGGCTTGGCAACTTTGTCGCCCATCCGGTGCTCTGGGCCGTGCCTGTGCTCGGGCTCCTGCTGCCCCTGGTGTGCGCGCTGGCAAGCCGCCTCGGCAAGTCCGGGCTGGCGCTCGTTGCCAGCGGCGGTGCCTGCGCCGCCATGATGCTGACCGTGGCCATCGCGCTCTTCCCCTTCGTGCTGCCCTCGTCCCTGGATCCGGCCAGCAGCCTGACCCTGTGGGACAGCACCTCCAGCGAGCGCACCCTGCTTATCATGCTGGGGATCGTCGGAGTACTGATGCCGGTCAACATCGGCTACACCCTCTGGGTATACCGGGTGGTGCGCGGCAGGGTCAGCGCCGAACAGGTGCGCCAGCACGGCCACAGCCTCTACTAATCCGCTTCAACACAAGGATCAACGCGATATGTGGTATTTCACCTGGTTGCTGGGGCTGGGGTTCGCCTTGCTCTGCGGGCTGGTCAACCTGCTCTGGCTGGAGGCGCGCTGGGCCGCCGATGAGGATCTCAAGGAGTCCTGAGTCTCGCATCTTGCCCATGAAAAAGGCCGACACAGGGTGTCGGCCTTTTGCTTGCACGGGGTCAGGCAAGGGCGGCGCGGCGCTCGCCCGCTTCGCTGACATGGGTGAGGCCGTAGGCCAGCAGCACGATGAGGGCGCCAATCCAGGGGGTGTGCATCAGGCCGAGGTGCTCCACCACGAAACCGCCGACCACGGAGCCCAGCGCAATGCCGACGTTGAAGGCGGCGATGTTGAGGCCGGAGGCCACATCCACGGCATTGGGGGTGTGGCGCTCGGCCTGTTTCACCACCAGTACCTGAAGACCCGGCACGTTGCCAAAGGCGAAGGCGCCCCACACCAGCACGGTCAGTACCGCCAGCACCGGGTGCGGTGCGGTGAAGGTGAGCACCAGCAGCACCAGGGCGAGACCTGCAAACAGCAGCTTCAGTGCAGGCAATGGGCCCATCCGGTCGGCGAGCTTGCCGCCCCAGATATTGCCGACGGCGACCGATACCCCGTACACCAGCAGAATGAGGCTCACCGCGCCGGCGCTAAAGCCGCTCACCTGTTGCAGGATGGGGGCGAGGAAGGTAAACGCCGTGAAGGCACCGCCGTAACCGAGCGCCGTCTTGGCGTAGACCAGCAGCAGCGGTTTCTTGGTGAGCACCGAGAGCTGCTCGCGAACGCTGGAGGCGGCCCCCTTCGGCAGGTTCCCCGGTACCAGCAGCATGCTGCCCACCATGGCGACGAGGCCGAGCAGGCTCACCACCAGGAAGGTCTCGCGCCAGCCAAAGACCTGACCAATCCAGGTGCCAAGCGGGACGCCGGTCACCAGGGCGACCGTGAGGCCGCTGAACATGATGGCGATGGCGCTGGCCGCTTTCTCTTTGGCCACGAGACCCGTAGCGATGGTGCTGCCTACCGAGAAGAAGACCCCGTGGGCCAGCCCGGTGAGGATGCGGGCCACAATCAGGCTCTCGTACCCGGGGGCCTGCCAGGCCAGCAGGTTGCCGACGGTGAAGAGGGCCATCAGCCCCACCAGCAGCCACTTGCGCGGCAGCTTGCCGGTAAGCGCCGTGAGCACGGGGGCGCCGATGGCCACCCCAAGGGCATAGAGGCTGACCAGAAGGCCCGCCGAGGGGAGCGAGACATTGAGCTGCTCGGCGATGGTGGGGATGAGCCCCACGATCACGAATTCGGTGGTGCCTATGGCAAAGGCACTTAAGGTGAGGGCAAATAACGCCAGTGGCATAACAACTCCTTGGATTGGGACTCCCGACGGGAGAATGGCGCCAGTATGCCGAGGGTGTTTGTTGGTAAAAATGACGGCAACGTCAAATTACTTTTGCCAAATCAGCAGCAATGGGGCCGTGAAATGGGGTATTGGGAGTGGTCGAGGCAACTGCGGCAAGAGCGGCCGTAGCGTGCGAGGTGGGTGCAGAGACAAAGCGTACAGACCGAACTGGGAATAAAGAGGGAAGGGCAGCGGAAGGTTGCAGGGGAGGGGGCCAGCGGCGCGGGTGGCAGTGACGCGCGGTATTGGGGACAAAAAAAGCGGGAGGCATTGTGCCTCCCGCTGGTGCTGAAGAATGTCATTGAGCCTTATTTGCTCCCTTCTCCCCTGGCGGGAGAAGGGCTGGGGATGAGGGGGATCAATCCCAATTCGGCGCAAAGTCCGGGTTGGCGCAGCGCTCACCCCGATCCAGGGTGGCAATCTGCGCCATCTCGTCGCTGCTGAGCCGTACCTTCAGCGCGGCCAGGTTGGCGGCCAGATTCTCCCGCTTGGTGGAACTCGGGATCACCGTCATGCCCTGGGCCAGCAGCCAGGCCAGCGACACCTGGGCCGCCGAGACGCCGTGGCGCTGGCCGATCTCCATCAGCAGCGGCTCGGCGAGCACCTTGCCATAGGCCAGCGGCATGTAGGCGGTGATGGCGATACCGTGGGCCTGGCAGAATTCCACCACCTTGCGGTTTTGCAGCAGCGGGTGGATCTCCACCTGCTGATGGGCGATGACGCCCGGCCCCAGAACCTCGATAGCTTCTTTAAGCTGGGCCACGGTGAAGTTGGAGACCCCGATCTCCCGGGTCAGGCCCCGGGCTTTGGCCTCGGCGAGCTGCTCCAGATAGACCGCCATCGGCACCTCATCCTGGGGGGAGGGCCAGTGAATGAGCGCCAGGTCCAGATAGTCGGTGCCGAGTTTTTCCAGGCTCACTTCCAGGCTCGGGATCACCTTGCCCGGACCGAACTCGCTGGTCCACACCTTGGTGGTCAGGTAAATATCCTGGCGGGGCACGCCACTCTCGCTCATCAACTGGCTGACGTCGGCCTCGTTGTCATAGATCTGGGCGGTATCGATATGGCGGTAGCCAAGTTCCAGCCCCTGGAGCAGGGAGTCGCGAAGGGGCTGATCTTTCAGGCGGAAGGTTCCAAGACCCAGGTTGGGCATCTTCATCATCAAATTCCTCAGGTTAGTGTTTCTACGCTCAAATGATGGGCTTTGCCTGCGCCGAGGGCGAAGGCAGTCAGGCGCGCCGGTAGCGGCTCACGACCCGGTTGGCAAACCAGGGGGAGGGGAGACTGGCAAAGGCGATGTAGTGGGGTTGCTGCTGGTGGGCGCTGAGGGCTGCTTCACTCTCCCACTCTTCGTACAGCATCCAGCTGTGGGGGCTCTCCAGGCTCTGGTGCAACTGGTAGCGAAGGCACCCCGGCTCTTGCAGGGTAGCGGCGATCAGCGGCTCGAGGGCAGCGCGAAACTGGGCGGCGAATTCGGGTTTGGCGTCAAGCTGGGCAATCACGATCAGGGGGGATGGCATCTGAACCTCCTCGTTAAGACGGGGGTCAGTATGCCCGCCCCAGACTGGGGGATACAGGGCAGCAGTCGCAAAACACTATTGAGGTGAGTGCAGCAATGTGGCCTCCCCATGGCTGGTCGTGGTTCAGGTGGGCTAGGGGGAGGGCGGAGTATTATCAGGCGCTGGCCTGTTCGGACCAGACCGCAAACTCATTGCCGCTGGGCTCGACGAAGTGGAAGCGGCGGCCACCGGGAAAATCGAACAGGGGGCGCACTATGGTGCCCCCTGCGCCGGCTACCTTGCTCTGGGTCGCCTCGATATCGGCGCTGTAGAACACCAGGAGCGCCCCGCCCTGAGCACTCTGGCTGCACAGTTCGGTGCGGTAGAAGCCGCCATCCAGCCCTTCCCCTTCGAAGGCGCAATAATCGGGGCCGTAGTCGGCAAACTGCCAGCCAAAGGCGGCGGTGAAGAAGGCTTTGGTGGCGGCAAGATCCCTGGCCGCAAATTCCACATAGTTCAGTTTTTCATGGGCCCTGGTCATAAGGGTTTCCTTATCGATATCGGTGGTTATTTCGGTTGCCAGCGCTTTTGCGTGGTGCTTGTGGAGTGGGGCAAGGCGTCCCAGGGGGTCAGCTTGAGCTGCTTGCGCCTAAACCAGAACCAGGTCCCCATCAGCAGACCGAGCCCGATGCCAAACAGCAGGCTCTGGCGCAGGGCAAACCCCGGGCTCACCTCATCCTGCCAGCCGAGGCACCACATCAACACCCCCCAGATAGCGCCGATGGGGAGTCCCAGGGCAAGAACGTTGATCAGAAAGCGTTCGTAGTGGGGCGGCCTGATGGTGAACCCCGCCTTTCGCAGCAGCCAGATGATCGGCGGGTTGTAGTTGAGCGTTTGCACGCCCTTCTCGGCCAGCTCCCGATGGGCGGCGGCCAGCCTGTTGTCGAATGTCATGGATCGTCCCTGTCATAGTGTGGCGCCATACGGTGCCGGTTGGCGGCATTGTACTGGCAAGGGCGCAGATAAAACAGGTGGTGCGTCACGATACGAAGCGACGCCTGTCTTGCCAACTCCCGGCCATTGCACCTATAAAGACCCATTACTCTTGCCAGGATGACAACAATGAAGACCCATTCCGATGAATTGACCCTGTTTGTGGCGGTGGTGGAGGCGGGCAGCTTTCGCCAGGCGGCGGAGAATCTCGGCATGGACAATTCCGTGGTGAGCCGCGGCATCAAGCGCCTCGAAGAGAAGCTCGCCACCGTGCTCCTCAACCGCACCACCCGCCGGGTCAGCCTGACCGAGGAGGGGAGCTGGTTCTATCAGCGAGCGGTGAAGATCCTGACCGAGATGAGTGAGGCAGAAGGATTGTTGCTGATGCGCCGGGAGCAGCCGGAGGGCATATTGCGGGTGGACGCCGCCACCCCCTTCATCCTGCATAGATTGGTGCCCATCATCGGCGAGTTTCGCCGCCGCTACCCCGCCATCGAGCTGCAACTGCACAGCTCCGAGGGCTTCATCAACCTGATGGAGCGGCGGGTGGACATGGCCATTCGCATCGGCGAGCTGACGGACTCCTCCCTGCGGGCCCTGCCGCTGGGCCGCTCGCGGCTGCGGCTGCTGGCCTCCCCCGACTATCTGAAGGCACGCGGTACCCCGCGCCAGCCGGCTGACTTGCTGGCTGGCCACGAGCTGCTTGGTTTTTTGCACCCCGATCACCTCAATCATTGGCCCCTATTGAGCGAGGAGCAGGGGGACAGGTTCGCCATCACCCCGACCCTGCGGGCCAGCAGCGGGGAAACCTT
>NZ_JAGKRH010000013.1:0-13201 GCF_017939245.1 Aeromonas sp. PrichA-15
ACGGAGGTTGGCGGAGTTACGGGGCTGCATAGGCGTCATGTTCATAGAAAAACGCCCCAGGCCATCGAGACCCAGGGCGGTGAAGATATCAAAGACCCGTTTTCCGGTAAATCGCAATGCGGCTCCGCTTAAGTGAACAGCATTGCCTGTGACAGGGGCCTTTTTGCTCATGTAGGGTCATGGGCGACACGTCGTCAGCCGGGCAACACCACCCGGCTTTCACCGCCACCGAGGGCCTCCACCCGCACCTGCACACCGATCCGCTCCACCAGGGTCTGCACGTGGGAGATGACCCCGATCTGGCGACCGGCCGCCTGCAGGGAATCGAGGCTGGCAAGCGCCAGATCCAGGCTGTCGGGGTCGAGGGTGCCGAAGCCTTCGTCGATGAACAAGGATTCGACCTGGGTCTGGCGCGACGACAGGCTGGATAGGGCCAGCGCCAGCGCCAGCGACACCAGGAAGCTTTCACCGCCGGAGAGGGAATCCACCGAGCGCACCTCATCCCCCATGTCGAGATCCACCACCTGCAGCGCCAGATCGGTGCCGGGCACTCGCTCCAGCCGATAGCGAGGGGAGAGCTCGGCGAGCTGGGCGTTGGCCTCCAGCAGCAGCCGCTCCAGGGTGAGGCTCTGGGCGAAGGTGCGCAGCTTGGCGCCGCTGGCCGAGCCGATAAGGTCGGAGAGGCGCTGCCAGTGATCCGCCACCGCCTGCTGGGCGGCCAGTTCCTCCTGCAGGGAGCCCGCCTTGAGGGCCGCCGCCTCGGCCTGGGCCAGCGTGCTCTTGCACTGGAACAGCTGCTCGTCGAGAGCGCGGCAGTGCGCCTCCAGCGCCGTCAGCCGGCTGTCGAGCTCCGGCGGCGCCAACGCGGCCAGCTCGGGGTGATGCTCGCGGTAACGATCCCGCTTGCTCTCCACCAGTGCCAGCGCCCGCTGCCGCTCGGTCAAACGGGTACGCGCCTCGGCGCGGGCATCCTCCAGCGCCTGCAAGGCGGCGCGGCGCCCCTTGAGCTCATCCGGGCTCATGGCCAGCAGGCGGCGCAGATCATATTCGGCGATGCCGAGGCTGCTGGCGTGGGCAGCCCAGCGCCCCAGCACCTCCCGTCGCCGCCGGCTGCTCACCTGCTTCTCCTGCTCCAGATGGCTGAGACGGGTCTTGAGCTCGGTCTGGCGCTCGCGCAGGGTGCGGGCCGCCCCCTGCATCGTCTCCAGCTCGCTGGCCAGTTGCTGCAGCCGCTGCTGCCAGCGGCTCTCGACCAGGGCAATCTCCTCCCCCCCCAGACAGGCAGCGCGGCTGGTAACCAGCCCCTGCCGTTGCTGTTCATGTTCCTTGTAGTCGCGCTCGAGCTTGTGCAGCAGCTCACGCTGGGTCTGCAAGCGCGCCTCCTGAGCACTCAGGGCCGGGGTGAGGCTGGCAATCTCGCCGGTCAGCCGCTCCCACTCGCTCTGGCCGTGCAGCCAGGCCTCGCAGGCCCGCTGCCACTCGCGCCACTGCTGGCTGCCCAGCCACTGACGCCAGGGCTGGCCTCCCATCTGCTCGTCGAGCCGGCTGCCCCCCTGTTCAAGGCGCTGGCGCAGGGTCGTTTCCTGCTCGCCCATCGCATTCACCTCCCCTTCCAGAGCGATGCGCTGGCGGTCGGCCTCCTGCCACTGCTGCTCGAACTGCTGGTGCTGGCTGGCCAGCTGGCTCAGCTGCTGGCGCACGGCCTGCAACTGCTGCTGCCCCTGCTGGGCCTCGCGCAGTTGCTGCTGGCTGCGGGCCAGCCCCTGCTCCAGACTCTGGCCGCGGCCGAGCAGGGTACTCATCAACTCGTTCCACTCGATCGGGCTCTGACGCAGCGGCAGCGGATGGCCCAGCAGCTCGGCACCGCCCAGCTGCTGCCAACGCTGGGTCAGCTGTTCGGCACGCATCTCCAGCTCAGGTAGATGCTGCTGACGCACTGCCAGCTGGCGGGCCAGCTCCTGGCGTTCACTCTCGCACTGAATGTATTGGTGATTGAGCCGCTCCCACTCGAGCTCGAGGCTGCGGACGCGCTCCGCCAGCTGCCCCAGAATGCCCGCCACCTGTGGCTGACTCTGGTGATAGGGGTGCTCCTCGGCGCCGCAGAGCGGGCAAGGTTCACCGTCGCGCAGGATATGGCGATGCTGCTCGAAACTGGCGATGGCACGGGACTGCTCCAGTGCGTGACGCGCCTCGTCCCGTTGCAGGGCGAGCCGCTCGCGGGCCGGCGTCAGCTCGTCGCCGAGGATGGCCAGCTTGCCGAGCGCCTGCTCCAGCTGGACGATCTCCTGCTGCAGGCGACCATGCTGCTCACCGTGATTGCGGCCATAGTCCGCCAGCTCCAACAGCTGGCGCAGCTGGCCCAGCTGCTCAGTCTGCCCTTGCCACTGCTCCTGCGCCTTGGCCAGACGCCCCTCCCACTGCTGCTCCTGCAGCTCGTGCTGTTGCTGCTGCAGCCGCTCCTGCTCGCGCTGCCAATAGTCGCGCTCCTGCTGCCCCTGTTCCAGCTGATGTTGCAACTGCCTGAGGGCGCGCAGCTTGTGTTCGCGCAGGGTGAGCAGTTGCTGCAGCCTGTCGGCATCCTCGGCCCAATCCTGCATGGCGGTGAGCAGGGGCTGCCACTGGCGGGCCACCGGCGCCAGCTCCTTGTGCTCCTCAAGCCAGGCACCCCACTGCTGGTGCTGGCCCTTGAGCTGCTCCACCTGCTGGCACTGCTGGCGCCAGCCCTGCTCCAGGGTGAGCTGCACCTCCCGCTCCTGCGCCCCCTCCTGCTGGATCTTCTGCAGTTGCTGCTGCTTTTCCCGAATGCGGGTGTCGAGCTCCTGCGCCCGTTTGAGTTCAGGCTGCAGGGCGCCCCACTCGCGCTCGGCGGCGATCTTCTCCGCCAGCAGTTGCTGTTCGGTGAGGGCGCTCTGCTGGGTCTTCTCCTCCAGCTTGCCAAGTTCAGGGCCAAGCTCGGCCAGCGCCTTCTCCTGCTGCTGCACCTCCAGGGTGAGGCGAGCCAGTTCGTCGTGATCCGCGCGGGCCACCTGGGCCTGCTCGGCGCGGGCGAACTCCTCCCGCTCGGGGGCTGCCGCACCGTGGGCCGCCTCGGCTGCGGCAAGGGCCGCTTCCCCCTCCTGACAGGCCTGCAACTGGGCAGCGATACGGCCGTTGAGATCGCGCAAGTCCTGCATCAGCTGCTGTTGCTGCTGCTCGTGCTTGAGGCTGGTGGCGAGGCTGACCTGCTGGCTCACCCACTGCTCGCGGGTCGCCTCGTCCATCAGCGCCACGTCACCGAGCCGCTGGCTGATGGCAGCCAGTTTCTGCTGCTCCTCCCGCGCCCGCTCATGGGTCTGGACCGAAATAGCGGAGTAGAGCTCGGTGCCGGTCATCCGTTCGAGCAGGGCCGAACGCTCGTCGGCACTCGATTTGAGGAAGGCGGCAAACTCCCCCTGGGGCAGGATGACGGCGCGGCGAAACTGCTCCCAGGAGAGCCCCACCAGCTCGTCGATGCGATCCTGCAGCTCCCGCTTGCTGCCACTGAACACCTGGCCCGACGCCACGTCGGTCAGGCTGCGCTCCTGGGCCTGAAAGCGCCCCTCGGCGCGGTTGCGGGCCCGGCGCACCGCCCAGCGGGCCAGCCAGACACGGCCGTCACAGCCGCGAAACTGCACCTCGGCAAAACCGCTGGCATGGCCGCGGCTGAGGATGCCGCGCACGTCGTTGGCCTTGAGCTTCTCCTCGTCATCCATGCGGCCCACTTCGGCCACGTTCTTGCGATTGGCGATAAAGCGCGGCATCTCGTCGTAGAGCGCCAGACAGATGGCATCGAGCAGGGTGCTCTTGCCCGCGCCGGTATTGCCGGTGATGGCAAACAGGCCGGCGGCCCCCAGGGCGCCACCGGCAAAATCGATGGTGAATTGACCGGTCAGGCTGGCCAGATTCTCCCCTGACAGCGACAAGATTTTCATTGGCTAGACTCCTTCACCTGCTCCAGGATCTCTTCAAACGACGCCACCAGCTCGGCCTCCGGCTCCCCGTCGAACTGACGCTGATAGCAGAGGCGAAACACCTCGGTGGGGGAGAGCTCATCGAGCCGGCGCTGGCCGGCACCATCCGCCAGCCCCTGGCCCGAGCCCTGATAACTGGTCGTGATGCGGGCAAGGCGCACCGGCTTGTCACCGATAGCGGCCAGCACGCGCTCGCGGATGCGGGCCTCGGGTTTGGACAGCAGCAGCCGCACCTCGAGGAAGGGCTGCGCCTGCTGCGGGCAAGCGGGCAGCGCCAGCGCCTCGATGGCCTGGAGCGCCTCGTCAAGGCCGCTCTGGGGCAGCCGGATCATCTCCACCGCGCGGGGCACCGGGATCCGCTCAAGGCGGGCCAGTTTGCCCCTCTCAAACGTCACCTCCAGCACCTGATGGTTGTAATTCGCCTCGGCCAGCGAGAGCGGCAGCGGCGAGCCGCTGTAGTGCACCCCCTCGGCCGGACTCTGGGCCAGGTGCAGGTGACCCAGCGCCGTGTAGTCGGCGGCGGCAAACAGCTCGGCAGGCAGGGCATGCTGGTTGCCACCGAGCACCCTCCGCTCGGAGAGCTCGGAGAGCTGGCCCGCCGCCAGATAGGCGTGACCCATGGCGATGAGGGCCTGATCCGAATGGCAGCGCGCACGCCCCTCGCTCAGCACCGCCTCATAGACCTGGCGTACCCCTTCGATCAGTCTGTCCTGCCCCTCGCAGAGCCCGTCGGGGCGCAGATCGCTGCTGCGCAGAAACGGCACGGCGGCGCACCAGGCGGCCACTTCGCCATCCTTGCCTCGCAGCGGCACCAGCAGGCGCTCGGTCTCGAGGCGCCCTTCGTCGTCCCGGCTGATGCTGCCCACCAGATGCAGGTCGAAGGCGCGCAGCAGCTCGTGGGGGGCATCCAGCTTGGAAGGAGAATCGTGGTTGCCGCCGATCAGCACCATCTCCAGTGCCGGGTGCTCGGCCCGCAGCCGTGCCAGGAAGCGGTAGAGCTGCTGCCAGGCACTGGCGGGAGGGTTGGCGGTGTCGAACAGATCGCCCGCCACCAGCAGGGCATCGATGTCGCGGGTCTTGATGGTGTCGGCCAACCAGTCGAGGAAGGCGTCGTGTTCGAAGCGGCGGTCGTGGCCGTGAAGCTGATGACCGAGGTGCCAGTCGGCGGTGTGCAGGATCTTCATGGAAAACGGCTCGATAAGGAGAAGAGAGCGGGGGCGAGGGCGCCCCGGGATGGAGACAAGATGAGGATGGTGCCCCCCGTTTTCAACCGGGGCAGCCCCAGACGTCAGATTCAGACGGCTTGGTAATGCATCTGGTACTGAAGATGGCCGGTGAGGGGATCGGGCACCTCCCCCCCGATTTCAAAGCCGTGGCGGCGGTAGAAACGCACCGCCGGCTCGTTCTCCACGAAGACCCGGGTATGCAGCTCGGCACATCTGGATCTGGCTTCCTGCAACAGGGCGTGCCCCACCCCCCGTCCCTGCCTATCGGGGCGCACGAAGAGTGCAGCCAGGTAATCATCCACCAGCGCCATGAAGCCGAGCAGGTCCCCTCGCTCCTCGAACACCCAGATGCGGGCGTGATCGAGGTAGCGGGTACGCAGCTCCTCCTGAGCCTGCCACCAGCAGGAGGCATCGACGAAATCGTGGGCCTGCAGGGAGGCCAGGAGCCAGATTTCGACGATCTCTTCCATGTCTTCCGGCCGACTCTGTCTCAACATGGTCGCCTCCTTGTCAGCAATGTGAACACTCGCAGTCTAGGGGAGTTGGGCCCGCTCCCGGGGGATCAAGATGGGGCCCTGTGAGGTCGATCGCCCTTTATTTAGCGAGAATGATTGGCTGATCACAAAGCGCCTCTCTAGTACAATGCCCGCCGGACAATCTAGAGACCGAGGACGCCATGTGGTTTAAAAACCTGCAGATTTACCGCTTTACCCGCCCCTTCGACCTGACCGTTGAGCAGCTGGAAACCCAGCTGGAAGCCTGCGCCTTCACCCCATGCGGCAGCCAGGACATCTCCCGGTTCGGGTGGGTCAAGCCCCTTGGCAAATTCGGCTCCACCCTGACCCACGCCGCCTCTGGCCACATCCTGCTGTGCGCTCGCAAGGAAGAGAAGATGCTGCCCGGCACCGTGGTCAAGGAGATGCTGGCGGAGAAGGTAGAGGCCATTGAATTCGAGCAGGGTCGCGCCCTCAAGAAGAAAGAGAAGGAGGCGCTGAAAGAGGAGATCATGCACACCCTGTTGCCCCGCGCCTTCAGCCGCACCAGTCAGACCTTCGCCTGGATAAACCCTGCCGACAACCTGATGGTGGTGGATGCAGGCTCAGCCAAGAAGGCGGACGATCTGCTGGCGCTCCTGCGCAAATCCATCGGCTCCCTGCCGGTGGTGCCGGTGGCCCTCAAGAACCCGCCCGAGATCACCATGACCGAGTGGCTCAACGAGGGCAACCTGCCCGCCGCCTTCACCCTGGAGGACGAAGCCGAGCTGCGCAGCGCCATGGAGCACGGCGGCATCATCCGCTGCAAGCAGCAGGATCTGATGAGCGAGGAGATCAAGAATCACCTGGCCAACGACAAGCTGGTGACCAAGCTGGCCCTCAACTGGGGCGAAACCCTGAGCTTCGTGCTGGGGGACGATCTCTCCATCAAGCGCCTCAAGTTCAGCGAAGAGCTGCGCGAGCAGAACGACGACGTCACCAGTGAAGATCCCGCCGCCCGCCTGGACGCCGACTTCGCCCTGGTCACCGCCGAGCTCTCCCAGTTCATCCCGGCCCTGTTTGCCGCCCTGGGCGGTGAAGAGCAGTCCATCTAAGCAAATTGGCTCAGCCTGATTGCAAAAAACCGCCTTCACGGCGGTTTTTTCATCTCCATCGGCACCGTCGCCGCGGGCTGGTCCCCTCCGGGGTAGCGCGCCGCGCCCCATTGATTGCGGCAGCATGGCGCACTGCCCCGGCAGCATGACACCTCGCTAGAGCGCCCCCCTTTCCTGCAATAGTCGATGAAATCGCTGCGCCAGGGTGCGGTAACCCTCGGCATTGAAATGCACCGCATCGGACTTCAGGGCCGGGTCTCGCAGCAACTCACCGATGCTGTCGTTGTCCAGCACCAGCCCGTACTGCTCTGCCAGCTCCTCGTAGAGGGGAGCGCCATCGGCAAACAGGGATTTTCGGGGCACCCCGACAAGCAGGATCTGGGCCCCGCTCCCCTGCACCGCCTCTATCATGGCAGCGAGATTGGCCTTGAGGGCCGCCTCCCCGCTGCCACGCAGGATGTCGTTGCCCCCCTCCAGCAGGATGACCAGAGCGGGTCTGTGCCGGGCCAGCAACCCGGGCAGGCGGGCCCTGCCGGCCTGGCTCAGCTCTCCGGACACCCCGCCATTGACCACGGGATGGCCGCTCAGGTTCGCCAGCACGCTGGGGTAGCTTTGGGACGGGCTCACCCCGCGCCCCTCGGTCAGACTGTCCCCGAAGGCGAGCAGGGTCTCCCCCTGGGCCAGCGGTCTGAAGGTCGGCTCCCCGCAGGCCGTCAGCAACAGGCAGAGCAGCCCCGCAATGCAAGGTTTCGCCAGCGTCCCCCGGTGTGTCATGAGCGTCTCCTTGATAGTTTTGTAACCATATGAGTATTAAGACAAACTTTTAATCAAGCTCCAAGTGTGACACATTTCGGCAGGTGAACAAGAAACCGACAAGGAACCTGTCATGTCCCTCAAACCCCTCGGCCTGCTGGTCGCCCTCGGCCTGCTTGGCGGCTGCGCCTCCCAGGACGGCTTTCACTATGTCCCTCCTCCCCAGACCCTGATCGCCCCGGAGGCGGCCAGCGGCTGGATTGACAAACCGGGCTGGCAGGGCCGTGACTTCATGGTGGCGGCGGCCAACCCGCTGGCGGTGGAGGCGGGCTACCAGATCATCAAGGCGGGGGGCAGCGCCGTCGATGCAGCCATCGCCGTCCAGCTGGTATTGACCCTGGTGGAGCCTCAATCCTCGGGTATCGGCGGCGGCTCCCTCATGCTGGTGTGGGATGGCAAGCAGGTGGCGGCGGTGGATGGCCGGGAGACAGCCCCCGCCGCTGCCACCGATCAGCTCTTCATGAAGGAGGGCAAACCCATGGCCTTCTATGAGGGGGTGGTGGGCGGGCGCTCCGTCGGCGCCCCCGGCACGGTGCGTGCCCTGGCCCTGGCCCACGAGCGCTATGGCAAGCTGCCCTGGGCCACGCTGTTCGCACCCGCCATCACCCTCGCAGAGCAAGGGTTCGTGATAAGCCCCCGCCTCGCCACCCTGCTGGCAAAAGATCCCTATCTGGCCGGGGATCCGGACGCCCGCGCCTACTTCTATCAGGCGGATGGCACTCCCAAGACGGCAGGTACCCGGCTCACCAACCCGGCCCTGGCCAGGGTGCTGCGAACCCTGGCCAGCGACGGCCCCGATGCCTTCTATCGCGGCCCGCTGGCCGAGGCCATGGTGGCCAAGGTGCACGCCCACCCGACCAACCCCGGGGTGCTGAGCGCCGCCGATCTCGCCAGCTACCGGGCCAAGCTGCGGGGCGGGCTCTGCTTTGACTATCGCCAGAGCGAGATCTGCGGCTTCCCGACCCCCTCCTCCGGCACCATCGCCCTTGGCCAGATTTTCGGCATGCTGGAGAGCCGGGACATGGCCGCCCTCAAACCGGTACAGGGGGAGCAGGGTCAACTGGCCGCCTCCAGCGAGGCCATTCACCTCTATAGCGAGGCGGCACGCCTCGCCTTCGCCGATCGCAACCAGTATGTGGCCGACGGCGACGTCGTCGACGTGCCGGTGACAGGCCTGCTGGACAAGGGCTATCTGGCGCAGCGGGGGCACCTTATCGGCAACCGCTCCATGGGCGTCGCCCAGCCCGGCAACCCGCCCCGGGCGCTGGCCAGGGGCCGGGACGCCACCCCGGAGCTGCCCTCCACCAGCCACATCTCCATCGTGGACAAGAGCGGCATGGCGGTGGCCATGACCAGCTCCATCGAGGATGGCTTCGGCTCGCGGCTGATGGTCAACGGCTACCTGCTGAACAACCAGCTCACCGACTTCTCCTTCACCTCGGTGGACGCCGCCGGCCTGCCGGTGGCCAACCGGGTGGAGCCCGGCAAGCGCCCCCGCTCCTCCATGTCTCCCCTGCTGGTGTTTGACAAGGCAAGCGGCGAGCTGGAGATGAGCCTGGGATCCCCGGGAGGCTCAGCCATCATCAACTACGTGGGCAAGGCGCTGCTCGGCACCCAGGATTGGGGGCTCGACCTGCAGCAGGCCATCAACCTGCCCAATTTCGGCAGTCGCAACGGCCCCACCGAGCTGGAGCAGGGGCGCACGCCCGATACCGTGGTCCAGGGGCTCAAGGCCAGAGGGCACGAGGTCCTGCTTAACGAGCAGACCTCCGGGCTGCAGGGCGTCCAGCGCCATGCCGGCGGCTGGCTGGGGGCCGCAGACCCCAGACGTGAGGGGGTCGCCAGGGGAGAGTGATGCCCCTTCAGCACCCTCGTTCACCATGGAGGAGGCCAGCCTCCTCCATGCCGTGTGCTAATAGGTGTTCTCCCTTGCCTCCCGATATCATCATCGATTGATTATTCCTGCCAATTTTTCTTTAACTGCACACTATTTTCACCCAATCGCAATGCATTAAAGACGCTTTTCATTAAAACCAACGCAGAAACTGGAACAGTGTTGCTCATGGCATATAAATGCATTACTTTTCAATAGAAACGGCATCTGTTGCCCTCAAGATTCCCCTTGATACGGCCAACTTCTGTCTCTTTCGCCCCCTGCTCATTGACAGCTGCCCTCTTCACCTTCGGGTGATCTGGTAGCCCCTGACTGCCATTAGCGAGGTGACGACATGGACCACTCACTCCCCCTTATCACTACCCTGGTAGGCGGCCTCGTGCTGGCCTACCTCTTCGGCATGCTGGCAAGCCGCCTGCGCATCTCCCCCATGGTGGGCTACCTCGCGGCTGGCGTGGTATGCGGCCCCTTTACGCCGGGCTATGTCGCCGATCTGCGGCTCGCCCCCGAGCTGGCCGAAATCGGCGTCATCCTGCTGATGTTTGGTGTCGGCCTGCACTTTTCCGTGAAAGACCTGCTGTCGGTGAAACACATCGCCATCCCGGGAGCCATCGTCCAGATAACCCTTGCGACCCTGCTCGGCCTTGGCCTCTCCCAACTGCTCGACTGGACCGTGACCGCCGGCCTGGTGTTTGGCCTGGCCCTCTCCACCGCCAGTACCGTGGTGCTGCTGCGCGCCCTGGAGAGTCGCGGCCAGCTCGACACCAACGAGGGACGCATCGCCATCGGCTGGCTCATCGTGGAGGATCTGGTGATGGTGCTGGCCCTGGTACTGCTCCCCATCCTCGCCAACCTGCAGCAGGGGGGCGAGGCACTGACCCCGGCCCAGGTGATGGCGGATATCGGCCTGACCCTGGCCAAGGTAGCGGCCTTCATCGCCCTGATGGTCATCGGCGGGCGACGCCTCATCCCCTGGCTGCTGGCCCGCACCGCCGCCACCGGCTCCCGTGAGCTGTTCACCCTGGCCGTCCTCTCCTGTTCCCTTGGCATCGCTTTTGGCGCCGTCAAGCTGTTTGGCGTCTCCTTTGCTCTCGGCGCCTTCTTCGCCGGCGTCGTGATGAACAGCTCCCATCTGAGCCACAAGGCGGCCAACGACACCCTGCCCCTGCAGGACGCCTTCGCCGTGCTCTTCTTCGTCTCCGTGGGCATGCTGTTCGACCCCGTCATCCTGCTGCGCGAGCCCCTGGCCGTGCTGGCCACCCTGTTCGTCATCGTGATCGGCAAATCGGTGGCCGCCTTCGCCATCGTGCGGCTCTTTGGCCACAGCCAGCGCACGGCGCTGACCATCTCCGCCAGCCTGGCCCAGGTGGGGGAGTTCTCCTTCATCCTGATGGGTCTCGGGGTCATGCTCGAGCTGGTCCCCGGAGTCGCCCGGGATCTGGTGCTGGTCGGCGCCTGTTTCTCCATCGTGCTCAATCCGCTGGTCTTCAACCAGGTGGAGCGTTGGCTGAGGCGCCATCCCGAGCCACGCACCGATGAGTCACCTCACCTCTGCCCCTTGCAGGGCCATGTGGTGGTAGTGGGCGCCGACGAGATAGGTCAGCACCTCATCCGGCAGTTGCATGAACAAGGCAGGGAGATGGTGGTGATCGACACCGACGAGCGACTGCTGGCCCCCTGGCGCGCCATGGGGATCACCTGTCTGGCGGGCCATCCCATCCAGCAGGATCTGCTGACGGCGGCGCTGCCCAACGCCAGCTGGCTGCTGATCACTCTGGATGACAGCCTGCTGGCCGGTGAGATAGCCATCAGGGCGCAGGAATACGGCGCCCTGATGCGCATCGCCGCCTGTGCCCACCAGCACGAGGAGGTGCATCATCTGCGCGTGCGCGGCGTGCATCAGGTGGTCAAGAGCGAGGAGGAGGCTGCGCGGCGACTCTGTCACCTCGCCATGGAGATGGCCTGAAGCTCATCGGAAGTAACGAGTCCCCACGACGGGGCCAGACAAGAAGCCCGGGCCTGCTGCCCGGGCTTTTTGCATGACGGGGCGATACTGCCGTCCCCTCACAGCAGATCGTGCTTGTCCAGCAGGCGATAGAGGGTGGCCCGGGAGATATCGAGCGTGCGGGCCACCTCCTCGAGCTGATCGGGGAAGCGGGCCAGCGTCCGTTGCAAGGCCTGACGCTCCGCCGCTTCGCGCACCGCCTTGAGCGAGCCGTCGAGCAGCAGGCTGTCCATGTTGGTCAGCTCCATGTCATCGGCTTCGATGAAGGGGCCGCTGCACATGACCACTGCCCGCTGAACCCGGTTGCGCAGCTCCCTCACATTCCCCGGCCAGCCATAGGACTGCATGGCCTGGCGCGCCTTGCGGGTGAAGCTGAGCACCCGCCCGCCCCGCACTTCCGCCAGAATGTCATCGGCAAGGAGCTGGATGTCTTCCGCCCGCTCGCACAAGGCCGGGGTGCGCAGGCGCACCACGTTGAGCCGGTAGTAGAGATCCATGCGAAATCCGCCGCTGGCCACCGCCTGCTCCACATCGATATTGGTGGCCGCGATGATCCGCACATCCACACGACGCGTCAGGTGGCTGCCCACCGCCTCTATGCACTGCTCCTGCAAGAAGCGCAGCAGGGTTGCCTGATCCTCCAGCGGCAGCTCCCCTATCTCGTCGAGAAACAGGGTGCCGCCATCGGCGGCCTCTATCTTGCCTATCTTGTGGTGCTGTGCCCCGGTGAAGGCCCCCTTGACGTGGCCGAACAGCTCGGACTGGATGAGCTGATGGGGCATGGCCCCGCAATTGACCGCCACGAAAGGGCTCTCCTCCCCGAACGTGCTGTAGTGCAGCTCCCGGGCCACCAGCTCCTTGCCCGTGCCGCTCGGTCCCGTCACCAGTACGGGCAGGCGGCAATGCTGCAACCGCACGATCTGGTCGCGCAACTGGCGGATGGGGGCGCTCTCCCCCTGAATGAAACGAAGCTGGGGTTGCAGTCGGGGGCGGTGTCGCCGGATGAGGCGCGCCATCCCCAGGGCATGTCCCAGGCTGTGGGAGAGCCTGTCTCTGTCCAGGGGAAAGGTGTGAAAATCATGAAAACAGGCTGCCAGCAAATTGCGAAGGGCTTCGCTGGCGAGACAGTCCCGCTGGATGAGGCCGATCCACAAGGCGCCGGAGTGCTGCGCAATCAGGTTGTAGAGGGCTTCGTGCTGCTGATGCTCGATCACCACCAGCACCAGGGGATAGTCCTTTTCCTGCAGTTTTTTCTCTGCCACCACCAGGGAGCTTGCCTGCTCCACCTGCCACTCGCCTTGTTCCAGCAGGCTTTCCAGTACGGCACATGAATTGATGAGCAACAATGCCGTTTCTGTCATAGGGACAACTCCTTGTTATCGCCACTGCACGAAGGAGTCTGACGACTTGTCCAGATAACTCCCTTTATCATCAAATGGCGCCATTTAATATGGCCAGACGATGATAACTATAAACCATCCCGCCTTTAGATTGATGGCACCACAATATTGAGACAGCCAAATTATCCGTGAGAAAAAATAAGGTTCTTCGCGGGATCTTGGGGAAGTGGAAGTTGACAGACAGGGTGCTGGTAAACTGGCTGTCTCCAAACACACCACCACCATCACCCTGCTGTCGCCGTGCATCATATTGATATTGCCTCCTTCTGGCCAGGTTATACCGTCA
>NZ_JAGKRH010000123.1:0-7997 GCF_017939245.1 Aeromonas sp. PrichA-15
GACACGCCGTTTTAGCCTGTGGAGGCGTGGTGCAATCAGGCCGCCCGATGAAGCAGGAACCCGGTACTGCGCGAGCAGCTATCACCCAGTAATGGGAATCCCCCTCCTGTGACGCGAAGCGCTAAGGTGGGGGAGGATGTCAACAACGACATGAACATCCAGATCGCCACGGCCGCCGAGGAGCAGCACGCGGTCTCCGAGGAGATCAACAAGAACCTGGTGGCCATCCAGCAGATCGTCAGCGAGCTGACCGAGGCGTCCGGGGAGTCCAGCACCACCACCCGCGCCCTGGCAGGCACGGGTGACAAATTGCGCCAACTCGTCTCCCGCTTCCGTTACTAATCACATTTTTGCCGTCTGGACAGGATTTCCAGACGGCAAATTTGGGGATCGGCGCAGAATGTGTGAAAATCGCGCCATTCGTTCCTTTCGTTAGCCCCAACCCTATGAATGAGATCGTGAAAGGCAGTATCGATTTGATCCGTCAGCTCAACTACGGCCTGGTCTATGCCAGCCTGGAGGAGCACAAGGAGCTGTCCCGTACCGATCTGTCCCGTCTGACCGGCCTGTCGCCGGCCAGCATCACCAAGATCACCCGCGAGCTGCTGGACGGCGGCCTGGTGGTCACCTGCGGCGAGAGCTCGGTGGGGCGTGGCCGTCGCCAGACCCTGCTGCGCATCAACGAGCGCCGCTTCCAGTTTCTCTCCATGCGCCTGGGGCGCGGCTATGTGGACATGGCCCTGTTCGATCTCGCGGGTCACTCCCTGGCACGCCATCGCCATGTCTTCAACGAGGCGGAGCGTGCCGAGCTGCTGGCCAGCCTGGTGCGGGCCATCGAGGGCTTTTTGCCCAAGAAGGCGCTGCGTCTGGCCTGCATCGCCCTCTGCCTGCCTGGCCAGGTGGAGCGCCACTCCGGCATGGTCAAGCATTTTCCCTATTACGATCTGCGCAACTGGCCCCTCGGTCCCACCCTGCAGGAAGCCTTCTCGGTACCCGTGCTGGTGAGCGGCGACGTGCGCACCTGGATCCAGGCCGAGCGGGAGTGGGGCGCCGCCAGGAACTGCTCGGATGCGGTGCTGGTGTTCGTGCACAACGACATCGGGGTCGGCATGGTGGTCAATGGCCAGCTCATCGAGAGCGAGTCGGCTCTGCTCGGGGATCTCAGCCACCTGCAGCTCGAACCCTATGGCCAGCGCTGCTACTGCGGTGGCTTCGGCTGCGCCTGCACCCTCGTGACCAATCAGGCGCTGGAGGCGCAATATCGGGAGCTGCGCGAACGGATGCAGGAGTTCGATCTGCCCGAAAGCGTCACCATACGCGAGCTGTGCGAGCTGGCGCTGGCCGGCAACAGCCTGTGTCAGGACATCCTGCACCAGGCAGCAGGCCGCCTCTCCCGGGTGCTGGCGAACCTCATCTGCCTGCTCAATCCGGGCAAGCTGCTGCTCGGGGGGGAGATCACCCGGGCCGATCGACTGCTCTTCCCCATGTTGCACCAGTCCCTGGCAAGCCAGTTGCCCGCCGAGTACCTGGTGCGCCTGCAGATTGAATCCACCCACTTCTACGAAGATCCCACCAAACCCACCTCGGTGCAGGTGCACAAGGCCCTGCGCGATGGCAGTCTGCTGCTCGACTTGTTGCGAGGCGACAAGGAGGCATGAGGCTCGGGTTGCAAGGACGCTTCCTGCTCATTCTCTGTCTGGTCAGTCTGCTGCAACTGGTGTTGCTGAGCGGGGCCAGCTACTACTATGTCGCCGAGCAGCGCTACCGTGAGGTGGGGGATCAGGCCCTGGATGTGGCACGGCTGGTGGCGCGGGAGTCCGGCGTCATCGCCGGGGTGAAGCGGGCGGATACGGTCCGCCTCAATGCCCTGGTGGAGCGGATCCGCGCCGAGGTCGGGGCCAGCTACATCGTCATCGGGGACAGGCAGGCACGCCGCCTGGCGCACCCCAATGCGGACCGGATTGGCAAACCCATGGTGGGTGATGATCCCGAGCGTGCCCTGCAGGGGGAGGCCTATATCTCCAGGGCCCAGGGGTCCCTCGGGGTCTCGGTGCGCGGCAAGGGGCCCATCCGTGACGAGATGGGCAAGATCATCGGGGTGGTGTCGGTCGGCTATCTGGTGCGGGACATCGATGCGGATCTGCAGGACTATTTGCGCTTCGGCCTGGCCATGACCTTGCTCATCGTGCTGCTCAACAGTGTCGCCGCCGCCTGGCTGGCCCGGCGCTACAAGAAGGCGATTTTCGGCTTTGAACCCGAGCAGATGGGGCGTCTCTATGCGGAGCTAGACTGTACCCTGCGCACGGTGCGCGAGGGGATCCTCACCATCGACGAGCAAGGGCGCCTCACCTCTCTGAACCCCAACGGCATCAAGCTGCTGCGCCTGGACGACACCACTGCCCGGGCCGCTATTGGACAGCCCATCGGTCACCTGCTGCCGGGCAGTCGCATGCTCTCCATCCTGCAAGAGCAGACCCCCCAGTTTGACGAGGAGATCGTGCTCAACGGCCAGTCCCTCATCGTCAACCGGTTGCCGCTGGTGCGCGAGGGCAAGCTGATCGGCGCCGTGTCGAGCTTTCGGCGCAAGGACGAGCTGGCGGAACTCAGTGCCCAGCTCTCCCAGGTGCAGGCCTACAGCGATCTGCTGCGGGTGCAGACCCACGAGCACAACAACCAGCTTGGGACCATCGCTGGCCTCATTGAGCTCGGGGCCACCCGGGAGGCGCTCGCCTTCATCGGGCGGGAGGCGGCCACCGAGCAGACCCTGCTCGGCTTCCTGATGGGGGCCATCGCCAAACCCAAGGTGGCGGGGCTGCTGCTCGGCAAATACCACAGGGCCCACGAACTCGGTCTTGAGCTCGTGATCGATCCCGATGCCCGTCTGCACGACATTCCTGCCCGTGTCAGCGGTTCCCAGCTGGTAACGGTGCTGGGCAACCTCATCGACAACGCCTTCGAGGCGACCCGCCGCCACGGTGCGCCCTATCAGCCCATCCGGGTTTCCCTGAGCGATCTGGGGCAGGATCTGGTGCTGGAGGTGGAAGACGGGGCTGGCGGCATCGACCCGCAGTTGGCGGACAGGTTGTTCGAACAGGGGGTCAGTAGCAAGCCCGAGCCAGGACACGGTATCGGGCTCTCCCTGGTGCGCAAGACCCTGGATGCCCTGCAGGGGGAGATCACCATCGAAGCCACGACGCAGGGAAGTTGCGTCGTCTGTTACATTCCCAAGGAGGTGTAAGTGATCAAGATCCTGATCGTCGAGGATGATCCCGCCATTGCCGAGATCCACCGCCGCTTCGTGCAGCGCCTCGCCGGTTTCGAGGTGCTGGGGGTGGCGCTCACCCTGTTCGATGCCAGGGAGCAGATAGGGATCCTCAAACCCGATCTGGTGCTGCTGGATGTCTGGTTGCCCGATGGAGAGGGGTTCTCGCTATTGAGAGAGCTGCGCCAGGCGGGGGCGAGTCTGGATGTGATCCTGCTCACCGCGGCGCGGGAAGCCGCTGCCCTGCAGGAGGCGATGCGCCTCGGGGTGGTGGATTTCATTTTGAAGCCCGTGGTGTTCGAGCGGCTGCGCGACACCCTGGAGAAGTACCGTCAGAGCATCGCCGCCCTGGCGGCGTTGGCCGACATCGACCAGCAGGCGGTGGACACCCTGTTCGGTACGCCGTTGCAGCAGGTGGCGGCAGAGGGACTGCCCAAGGGCATCGATGCTCTCACCCTGCAGCGGGTGCTGACGGCCCTGACTCCGGAGGCCGCCAGTGCCGAGGAGATAGGCTGCCGGATAGGGGTGAGCCGGACCACGGCGCGCCGCTATCTGGAATTTCTGGTGGGGCAGCAACTGGCGAGCCCCGAGCTCGAATATGGCACCGTCGGGCGGCCGGAGCGGCGTTACCGCAAGCCGTGATCCGGTCGTCCGGAACCTGTCGTCCAGACAAGAAAAGAGCGCCTTTCGGCGCTCTTTTTGTCAGGATTTGCTTCCCGTGGGCATCAAGGTCTCTACGCGTGATGGGGCAGGGTTCAGAGGTGGCAGAGGCTCATCGATTCAGTGGCTGGTGGCAAGCTCCCCCTTGGGGGCCCGGCGAGCCTGCCACCACTGCCAGACGGGCAGCAGCAACATGGTCAGGGTGATCACCGTGAAGGCGAGGGTGATGGGGCGCTCCCACAGGAAGCTCAGGCTGCCGTCGTTGATCACCAGGGCCCGGCGCAGGTTGTCCTCCAGCATACCCCCCAGGATGAAACCGAGCAGCATGGGGGCCATGGGGAAGGTGAGCAGGCGCAGGCCGATGGCGATCAGTGCAACGATGGCCATCACATGGATGTCCATGGTGTTGAAGGAGACCAGATAGACCCCGGTCAGGGAGAACAGCAGCACCATGGGGATGAGCACGGGGCGCGGCACCGCCAGTACCCGGGCCAGGTAGGGGATGAGGGGGAGGTTCAGGATCAACAGCACCACGTTGCCCAGATACATGGAGATGATCACCGACCAGAAGACGTCCGGATGCTCCATGAACAGACGCGGGCCCGGCTGGATGCCGTAGGCCACCAGGGCGCCCAGGATGAGGGCCGTGGTGCCGGAGCCCGGGATCCCCAGGGTCAGCAGGGGCACGAAGGAGCCGGTGGAGGCGGCGTTGTTGGCCGCTTCCGGGGCGGCCAGACCGCGCAGGCTGCCCTTGCCGAACTGCTCCTGGCGCTGTTTGCCGGCGATGTTGCGCTCGGTGCCATAGGCCATGAAGGCGGCGATGGTGGCGCCGGCTCCCGGCAGCACGCCGATGAGAAAGCCCAGCACCGAGGAGCGGGCGATGGGGGGCGCTATCTCTCTGACCTCTTCCTTGCTGAGCTTGAGGCTGCCGAGCTGCTGCATCTGCCTGGCCTCTTCCTCGCTGTTGTCCTTGCCGGGGCGCAGCACCGCCATCAGGATCTCCGCGAGGGCAAAGGTGGCCATGGCCAGCAGCAGGAAGGAGAAGCCGTCACGCAGATCCGGCAACCCGAAGGTGAACCTGTCTACCCCGACGCTGCGGTCGATGCCGATGGTGGAGATCATGATGCCGAACAGCGCCATGATCAGCGCTTTGAGCACCTGCCCCTTGCCGGCAAAGGCTGCCACGGCGGAGAGGCCCAGCACCATGAGGGCGAAGTAGTCCGCCGACTGGAAGGAGAGGGAGACCTTGGCCAGCAGGGGCGCCGCCACCATCAGCATGATGGCGGAGAGGGTGCCGCCGGTGAAGGAGGCGTAGGCGGCGATGGCCAGCGCCTTGCCCGCCTGTCCCTTGCAGGCCAGGGGATAGCCGTCGAAGGCGGTGACCACGGTGGCGGAGCAGCCGGGGGCGTTGATCAGGATGGAGGAGGTGGAGCCCCCGAAGATGGCGCCGTAATAGACCCCCGCCATCAAGATGATGCCGGAGGAGGGATCCAGGCCATAGGTGATGGGGATCATCAGGGCGATGGCGGTGACCGGGCCAAGGCCCGGCAACATGCCGATAAAGGTGCCGATGAAGCAGCCAAGCACCACCATCATCAGGTTGACCGGCAGCAGTGCAGTGCCGAGTCCTTGCAAGATTCCGTCTAACATGGTGACTCCTTAGAAACCGAGCAGGGTGAACAGGCGACCCGGCTCCAGATAGACGTTGAGCCCCTTGGTGAGCAGGGCCCAGAAACCGATGGAGAAGGGGACGCTGATCATCAGGCCGTAGCGCAGACTGGGCTCACCGAGCACCCGGATGCCCACACTCAGGAAGGCGATGGTCGAGAGCACGAAGCCAAACCAGGTGAGCCCCAATCCGTAAATGACCATGAGCCCGAGCAGGATGAAGACCCGGCGCCAGTCTCCCTCTTCCCGGCGCAGGGGCTCGCCCCCGGGGAAGAGCACCAGCAGCAGGGAGAGCAGCGTCCCGATCCCTGCCAGGGCATAGGGCAGGGTACTGGCGGTGAAGGGTTCGTATTCGTCGCCGGGGTAGCCCGGTATCTCGGTGGCGTAGTAGCCATAGGTGAGGGAGAGCAGCAGAAACAGCAGGCCCCCCAGTCGCTCCTTGGTGATGTTCATCTCTTGACTCCAACATGGGCGGCGGGCCTGCGCCCGCCTGCGATGTGACAACGAGGGTTACTTGATGAAGCCGAGCTCGCGCATCAGGCCGCCGATCTGCTGCTCCTGGCCGTCGAGGAAGGCGGTGAACTCGGGACCCGACTTGTAGAGGTTGGTCCAGCTGTTGCGGGTGCGGACCACTTCCCACTCCGGCTTGTCGTACATCTGCTTGAGCAGGGCGGCAAACTCGGCGGATTTCTCCGGGCTGATGGTGGGGGAGGCGAAGTAACCGCGCCAGTTGGCGAAGACGGTGGGGTTGTTCTGCTCGCTGAAGGTGGGGATCTGCTCCGCCCCCGGCAGGCGTTTGTCGGAAGTGACCCCGAGGATCCGCATCTGGCCTGACTTGACCGCTTCCATCGCCTCGCCAAAGCCGGTGGAGATGGCCTGGGTCTCTCCGGCCAGCACGGCGGCCATGGCGCTGCCGCCGGCATCGTAGGCGACGTAGCGCAGTTTGCTGGCGTCGGCGCCGGCATTCTTGAAGGTCAGGGCGGCGACCAGGTGATCCAGGCTGCCACGGGCGGAACCCCCGGCAATCTTCACCTTGGCCGGGTTCTCCTCGTAGGCGGCCAGCAGCTGGGCCCAGTTCTGATAGGGGGAGTCCGCCTTCACCGCCAGCGCCTGGTAGTCGGCGATGATGGCGGCCACCGGCGTCAGATCACGGAAGGACTGGGGCAGCTCCTTGGAGAGGGATTTGACGATGATGGGGGTGGAGTTGACCATCAGAGTCTTGTCGGACTGGGCCGAGGTCTCGATGAGGTGGGCGATGGCCTTGGCGCCGCCACCGGCGGACATGTTCTGGTAGGAGACGGTCTTGACCAGACCGGACTTGGCCAGCACTTCACCGGTGCCGCGGGCCGTGGTATCCCAGCCGCCGCCAGCGCCGCCCGGGATCAGGAAGTGGACTTCGTTGATCTGGGCGTGGGCGCCGACGCTCAGTGCGAGCAGACTACCGATCAGGGTACGCTTGAAGGTTCCTTGCAACATGGTGCTCTCCTTGTGATTGTTGCAAGAAGGTTAATTAATCATGTCTGACTGGAAAACAATCTGACCGTAATGGCTATTAAGGCTGTTGTGGCCATTGTGTTCATTCTGGTCATGGGCCGAAGAGGGGGGCGCGTATAGAAACGAGGCGCCCGTGAGCGCCTCGTCCGGCAAGGATCACTGGGTCGGTTTCGCCGCCGATGTGCTGATGTCCTCCTTCGCCTCCTGTTTCAGGGCATCGCTCGCCTGCTGGCGCAGAGCCACCTGCTCCATCTTAAATGCGAAAGGGGACTCCCTCCGACGTAGGTGGGAGAGGAATTTCGCCGGGGCGTCAGCCCCGCTGGTTTTGAATGTATTGCTTGATCACCTCTAACGGCGCACCGCCGCAAGAGCCCGCAAAGTAAGAGCGTGACCAGAGTACGGGTTTGCTGTAAGCACCTCTCAAGTCCAGAAATTCATTACGCAGTCGCCTTGATGTGACCGCCTTTAACGAGTTCACCAGTACCGATAGCTGCACTGTTGGGCCGTACTCTATCAGCATGTGAACATGATCAGCCTCTCCGTCACACTCTTTCAGTTCCGCACCAAAATCTCTGCAAACCTCTGCCGCACACTGACCGAAGGAGGTGTGATGCAGTTCCCCCAATATCGGCTTTCGATACTTGGTGATAAACACCAAGTGTACGTGCAAAACGTAGGCCGCATGGCGTGATTTATTAATTTTAGTGAATTGCATTCTGTCACTCAATCGGGCTTAATAGATATGGCAATAATGCTACACACTGAGCGATAAATGCAAATTCTGAAAGCCTACAAGTTCCGACTCGAACCGACCGCCCAACAAGCGCAACGCCTGCGCCAGTTGGGCGGTTGTGCTCGTTATGTCTGGAATCACGGGCTGGCAGAGACAAAGCGCATTCTGGATGCTGGCGAA
>NZ_JAGKRH010000124.1:0-541 GCF_017939245.1 Aeromonas sp. PrichA-15
CCTGTCGTTGGTGGAGACCGGCAAGCGATTGGGCCGCTGCCCACAGGAGTGGTTGAGGGCCGTGGTCAGGGCGTGCATCGAGAAGACAGATTATCCCATCCCGGCAGAACTGATGCCGTCAACCCCGTCCTGGTGAATAGATACCCGAGATCGACCCGGTTTTGCGCCATTGAGGGGGGGGCAAATGCCAGAAAAGGAAATGCTGCCAATGCAATATATATTTTCATGTTCTGTCTCCATATGCCAGGAGGGCTTATTGGAGAGAGCAACGACCATGCCAATTTACAACCATATGATTTTTGGTTGTTTTTTATTTGATGTAATTGTTTTTACGTCTCAATATCGAGAGCGACATATTATGTCGTGAAGTAAGCGCTTATTTATCAATGGATTTATTTTTGGTTCATCGCGGCTTTCCGGGGAAGGCCGCCTTGATTTTCAGAAAAAAGTATTCTGAGTCCCTAAATCCATATGCCATGCGCTTTATCACTTTGATCTTGTTGTTCACCCCTTCCAGCACACTCGTGTGCATCGGGTAGTT
>NZ_JAGKRH010000125.1:0-23116 GCF_017939245.1 Aeromonas sp. PrichA-15
ACCCCTTGAGGGTCCTAAAGGGCCGTTGGAGACCACAACGTTGATAGGTGGGGTGTGTAAGCGTAGCGATACGTTGAGCTAACCCATACTAATTACCCGTGAGGCTTAACCATACAACACCCAAGAAGTGTTTCTGGCCTTGTAGCGAATGAGCGAACTACTCAAATTCAGTGGTAATGACAACGCAAACTAGCGAAGTCGTTATTCACGTCAGCTTTCTGGATTAAGATTTTGCCTGGCGGCAATAGCGCAGTGGAACCACCTGACCCCATGCCGAACTCAGAAGTGAAACGCTGTAGCGCCGATGGTAGTGTGGCATTCGCCATGCGAGAGTAGGACACTGCCAGGCACCCAATACAAGAAACCCCGCTCACTCGAGCGGGGTTTTTTATTGCCTGAAATTCACGTTATCCATCCATATCTGGTTGATTTACCACCACGATTGTATCGTTATACAACCTGATCAGCGCAGGGCAGCTCCATGTTGACTATCCCATCTTCCAGCTGAATATCGATCTTGAAACCGAGCCGTTTGGCCAGATTGATCATGCCGCGATTGCTGGGCATGGTCATGCCAGAGAGCTGGCCTATGCCACGCTCTCTGGCATAGCGCACGATCTTTTCCATCATCAACTTGCCGAGTCCGAGCCCTTTCAAGTCCGAGCGGACCAGGATGGCAAACTCCGCATCCGATTGATCCGGGCTGGCAATGGCTCGCACCACTCCCAGGATCTGCTGGCTGAAAGGGCCGTCCTGACCCACGGCGACGAAGGCCATTTCCCGGTCATAATCGATCTGGGTCATGCGGGCCAGCTCCTCATGTCCCAGCTCCCCCACGTCGGCGAAAAAGCGTTTGTACCTGTCTTCATCAGACACCTGCCGCACGAACTGCTTGTGGGCCGGCTCGTCTTCGGGGCGGATGGGGCGCAGCAGCACATGACTCTGATCTTTCAGCCAGGCACCCTCTTCCAGCTCGGTGGGATAGGGGCGAATGGCCAGTGGCAGCACTTGTTGTCCTCGCTCTGCCAAGACGAGCCGGGCATCCAGGATCACCATCTCTTCGCCACAGGCCTGCAGCGGGTGCAGATCCAGTTCTTGTATCTCGGGGAAGGCCAGCAGCAGCTCGGAGAGCTGGCACAGCACCTGGCCGAGGGCGTCGATATCGAGCCGTACCGGACTGGCCTGCTCGCGGATCTTGCCATCCTTGAGGGCACCAATGATCTGGTAGCGAGCCAGTGCCTGGTTGAGGGGAGGGAGTGCCGCGACCATCTCGCGGGGCTCGGCACCGGATTCCCCGAGCAGGATGACGGGGCCGAAGACCGGATCCTGTTGCAAGCGGATCCGCAGCTCCAGACCCCCACTGCGGCGTGCCATGCGTTGTACCAGAAGCCCTTCTATGCGGGCGCCAGGATCGTGCTGACGTACCCTGTCCAGAATGGCATCAGCCGCCTGGGCGACTTCCGCCGAGGTGCGCAGGTTCAGCATGACACCGTGTACATCGGATTTGTGGGTGATGTCGGGAGATCGCAGCTTCACCGCTACGGGGTAGCCGATCTGTTCTGCAGTCAGTGCGGCCTCGATGGCATCGGAAACGATCCAGGTCGCGAGGGTGGATAGCCCGGCTGCCTGCAAGATGGGGTGGGCCAGGTGGGTATCCAGTACCCGCTGTTGACGGTCCAGCGCTTGCCCAAGGAGCTGCTGGCAGCGCTCGACATCGAGCCTGTCGCCCTGCAGGGAGGCTGGTGTTTCCATCAACTGCTTCTGGTTGCGGCGATATTCCACCATGTGCATGAAGGCCGTGACGGCGCTTTCCGGGGTGCGATAGGTCGGGATGCCCGCCTCGTTGAACAGGCGTCTCCCCTCCTGGGCGGAGTATTCGCCTGCCCAGTTGGTCAGGATGTTGAATCGTCTGGCCCTGGGATGCTGCTTGATGAAGTCGATCAGGCTGCTGGCGAGGGTGACACCTCGGGCGGTGAGGGACGGTGCATGGATCAGCAGGATGGCATCGGCACTGTCCCCTTGGAGCAGCGTCTCGAGTGTACTCTTGTAGGCCTCGATATCTGCATCGCTGCCGATGTCGAGGGGTGGCATCGCCAGCTTGCCTCCCCGAGACAGCAGTACGTCTGCGGCCATGTTGGCGAGGCCGCGCCCGTTGGAGAGGATGGCGAGCCGCTCCCCCTTGAGGGTCAGGGAGTGGCTCAGGGTCTCGACAGTAGCAAACAGTTCGTGGGTATCCCGGACGCGCAGCATGCCAGCCCGGCGGATGGCGGCATCATAGACATTGTCGAGACCGTTGGCCGGGTCGTGCCGACCGCTCTTGAGGATCAGGATGGGTTTGTTGCGCGAGGCGGCACGGGCGGCGGAGAGAAAGTGCCTGGCATCGTGCAGCTTGTCCATGTAGATCAGGATGGCGCGGGTCGTCCCGTCCCGGGAGAGCTGATCCAGCAGTTGGCCAAAGTCGATGTCGCAATGATCGCCCAGGGAGATGAAGGCCGAGAAGCCGATTTCGCGCTGCTTGGCCCAATCCAGGATGGTGGTGCTGACCGCTGCCGACTGGGAGAGAAACGCCACCTGTCCCGGAGTCGCTGCAATGGGGGAAAAGCTGGCGTTGATACCCTGCCCGGGGAGCAGCATGCCCATGCTGTTGGGGCCGAGCAGCCGGATGCCGTATTGCTGGCACAGATGCTTGAGCCGCAGGCGCTCGTCAGTGGAGAACTGGGCGGCCAGTATGATGGCGGCTCCGGTTCCTTTCTTGCCGAGCTCCTCGATGAGCGGCAGTACCCGTTCGCGTCGGGTGCAGACGATGGCGAGATCGGGGGAGAGGGGAAGGCTCTCTATGTCCGGATAGGCGAGCACGCCAGCGATGGCCTGGCTGCGGGGGGCTACGGGTAGTATAGGGCCCTGGAACTGACCCGCCAGCAGGTGCCGGATGACCACATGGCCTGCTTTCTGCGGATCACTGGAGGCGCCGATGACGGCGATCGAGTGAGGTTTGAAGAGCCGATCCAGACCGCTTTGTTTCATGGGCACTCCTCGTGGTGGCCCCCTGGGCGAGGGGGGCGGATGGTGCCAGTCTAATACGCTTTGCGTGCGGGTTCTGTGACCGATTGCGGATCACGATCTGGCCAGTGCGCTGGCGCGCAGATAAAAGCGCAGCTCTCCCTGAATGCATTGGACCGTGGCGAGGTGCCTGTCCTGGAGATAGATCTCCTGCTCCCGATCGAGTTCATGGCGCTGGACCCCCAAGCTTTGCAGATATTCTGCGAACAGGATGGCACTGCGGATTTCGACAAGATGCTGGCTCACGCTCTATTCCTTGATGGTGGCTGGATGGTGCCGGCCAGTGTCCCCTCTTCTCCCCCACTTTCATACTGATACATTTGACACTCACTGTGGCTCCGACGCCTGCCGGATCAGCGAAGGCCTCCCTGGCCGCGTGCGGTGTCCCAGAAGGCGCGGATCAGCGGCTCTTCCAGCCGCTTCTTGAGCACGGCGATGCCGACGTCGAACGCCTTGAGCGCCGGTTTGGGCTCGACCACACGCACCTTCTCCCCCATGGGGCTGTGATCGATGACGGCGGCAGGCACGACACCCACACCGAAGCCGAGGGCCACCATGGCGACGATGCCCTCGTTGCCCGCCACTTCTGCATAGATGTTGGGAGCTATCCCCTTGTTGCGAAACCATTGATCACAGCGCTTTCGGGCCAGCCCCTGTTCGGAGAGGATCAGCGGCAGGCGCTCCCAGTCAGGTTCGCCCTGGGGGAACCACTGACCCTGCTGGGGGGCATTGCGGGGGGCGATGAACACCAGAGGGACTTGTTGCAGGCTGGCGAATTCCAGCTTGGACGAGAGCGCATCCGGCCTCGCTGCGATGGCGAGATCGGCTTCGTCGGCCAGGATCTTGTCCACTGCCAGTGCCGGGTCGCCGGTCTCCAGCTTGATCTCCAGCTGGGGATAACGGCGACGAAAGCGTTCCAGTACCTCGGGCAGCAGAAAGTAGCTGGCGGTAACCGAACAGAACACCCGCAGCCGCCCTTGCAGCGGCTCGTCGCTGCGCTTGAGCTCCTGTTTGAGTTGGCGCCACTCCTGCAGCAAGGCACCGCCAAACTCCCGCAGCTTGTCACCAGCAGGGGTGAGCCGCACCGAGCGGTTGTCCCGCTCGAACAGCACGCAGCCGGTCTCCTGTTCCAGTCGCTGGATGGCGCGGCTCAGGGTGGAGGGGCTGACCGCCATGGCATCGGCGCTTTTGCCGAAGTGGAGGGAGTCGGCGAGGTGGAGAAACAGTTCGAGATTGCGAAGGTCCATCTTTTTATTCCTGCGGCGTTGTCAGGCTCCCTGTAGCACGATGGCTCGGCGGTGGGAGATTGCGGGAAATCATATTTCAATTCCTGCAACGTACTATTTCGAATATATCAGTTCAGGCAATAAGTGTCCCGCGCTATAGTGGTTTCGACAACGCCGCTATCCGGCATGGAATCAATCGAACGGAGCAATCACCATGGCTAACTATTTCAACACCTTGAACCTGCGTCAGCAGTTGGCCCAACTGGGCAAGTGTCGTTTCATGCAGCGCGAAGAGTTCGCGGACGGCTGCAACGTGCTGAAGGGCAAGAAGGTGGTGATTGTGGGCTGTGGCGCCCAGGGCTTGAACCAGGGTCTGAACATGCGCGACTCCGGGCTGGACATCTCCTACGCCCTGCGCAAGGCCGCTATCACCGAGAAGCGCGCCTCCTGGCAGAAGGCCACCGACAACGGCTTCGTGGTCGGCACCTATGAAGAGCTGATCCCGACCGCCGATCTGGTGCTGAACCTGACTCCGGACAAGCAGCACTCCGACGTCGTCAAAACCGTGATGCCGCTGATGAAGCAGGGCGCCGCTCTGGGCTACTCCCACGGTTTCAACGTGGTGGAAGAGGGTCAGCAGATCCGTTCCGACATCACCGTCGTGATGGTGGCGCCCAAGTGCCCGGGTACCGAAGTGCGTGAAGAGTACAAGCGCGGCTTCGGCGTACCGACCCTGATCGCCGTGCACCCGGAGAACGATCCCCAGGGTGAGGGCATGGCCATCGCCAAGGCGTGGGCCTCTGCTACCGGTGGCGACCGTGCCGGCGTGCTGGAATCTTCCTTCGTCGCGGAAGTGAAATCCGACCTGATGGGCGAGCAGACCATTCTGTGCGGCATGCTGCAGGCCGGTTCCCTGCTCTGCTACGACAAGCTGGTTGCCGAGGGCACCGACCCGGCCTATGCCGGCAAGCTGATCCAGTTCGGCTGGGAGACCATCACCGAGGCCCTGAAGCAGGGCGGCATCAGCCTGATGATGGACCGTCTCTCCAACCCGGCCAAGCTGCGTGCCTTCGAGCTCTCCGAGCAACTGCGCACCCTGATGCGTCCGCTGTTCGAGAAGCACATGGATGACATCATCGCCGGCGAGTTCTCCCGCGGCATGATGGCTGACTGGGCCGAAGACGATGCCAAGCTGTTCGGCTGGCGCGAAGAGACCGGCAAGTCCGCCTTCGAGAATGCCCCTGCCTATGCCGGCAAGATCGCCGAGCAGGAGTACTTCGACAATGGCGTGGTCATGGTGGCCATGGTCAAGGCGGGTGTCGAGCTGGCGTTCGAAACCATGGTGGCCTCCGGCATCTATGAAGAGTCCGCCTACTACGAGTCTCTGCACGAGCTGCCGCTGATCGCCAACACCGTCGCCCGCAAGCGTCTGTACGAAATGAACGTGGTCATCTCCGATACCGCGGAGTACGGCAACTACCTGTTCGCCAACGCCGCCGTGCCGCTGCTGCGCGAGCACTTCATGCCGACTCTGCAAGCAGGGGACCTGGGCAGTGCCCGTGCCGAGAGCAAGGCGGTGGACAACCTGGCCTTGCTGGCTGCCAACGAAGCGACCCGCAACCACCCGATCGAGAAGATCGGCCAGACCCTGCGTGGTTACATGAAGGACATGAAGCGTATTGCCGTCGGCGGTTAAGCCTTCGCTGAGCGGCATCGGAAGGGGCGGGGATGACGATCCCCGTTACTGGCTGGCTTAGACACCTGGCCTGTCGTCCGGATGATGCAAACAGACAAATTGAAGCCTATAAAAAAGCCCCGCTCATCGAGCGGGGCTTTTGCATTCTGGAGGGCGGGAGCAATCAGGCCTTCCAGGCTTTCCAGGTGTTGATCAGGCCGTTGGTGGAGCCGTCGTGGCTGGTGACGGCCTCATCGGTGCCCAGCTCCGGCAGGATCTTGTTGGCCAGCTGTTTGCCCAGCTCCACACCCCACTGGTCGAAGGAGAAGATGTTCCAGATTGCGCCCTGTACGAAGATCTTGTGCTCGTACATGGCGATCAGGGAGCCGAGGGTTTTCGGGGTCAGCTGCTTGAACAGGATGGAGTTGGTCGGGCGGTTGCCTTCGAACACCTTGAACGGCACCAGATCCTTGACTTGCTCCAGCGTCTTGCCGGCGGCCAGGAACTCGGCCTCCACCGCTTCCTTGCTCTTGCCGAAGGCCAGGGCTTCGGTCTGAGCGAAGAAGTTGGCCAGGAGCTTCGGATGGTGGTCACCGATGGGGTTATGGCTGATGGCCGGCGCCAGGAAGTCGCAGGGGATCAGCTTGGTGCCCTGATGGATCAGCTGGTAGAAGGCGTGCTGGCCGTTGGTACCCGGCTCACCCCAGATGATGGGACCGGTCTGGTACTCCACCGGATGGCCGTCGCGATCCACGTACTTGCCGTTGGACTCCATGTTGCCTTGCTGGAAGTAGGCAGGGAAGCGATGCATGTACTGATCGTACGGCAGGATGGCTTCGGACTCGGCACCATGGAAGTTGTTGTACCACAGGCCGATCAGGGCCAGCAGTACGGGCACGTTCTGTTCATAGGCGGCAGTGGCGAAGTGCATGTCCATCTCGAAGGCGCCTTGCAGCAGGGCCTCGAAGTGCTCGAAGCCGAGGGAGAGGGCGATGGGCATGCCGATGGCGGACCAGGAGGAGTAACGGCCGCCGACCCAGTCCCAGAACTCGAACATGTTGTCGGTGTCGATGCCGAACTCGGCCACGGCCTTGCCGTTGGTAGACAGGGCGGCGAAGTGCTTGGCCACGTGAGCCTTGTCACCGGCGTGACCGAGGAACCAGTCGCGGGCGGTCAGGGCGTTGGTCATGGTCTCCTGGGTGGTGAAGGTCTTTGAGGCCACCAGGAACAGGGTGGTTTCCGGATCGATCTTCTTGAGCGTCTCGGCGATGTGGGTGCCGTCGACGTTGGAGACGAAGTGCATCTCCAGGTGATTCTTGTAGGGGCGCAGGGCCTCGGTGATCATGACGGGGCCCAGATCGGAGCCACCAATGCCGATGTTGACCACGTGCTGGATGGCCTTGCCGGTATAGCCCTTCCACTCGCCACTGATGACCTTCTCGCAGAAGCCCTTCATCTTGGCCAGTACGGCGTTCACTTCCGGCATCACGTCCTTGCCGTCAACCTCGATGGGACGGTCGGAGCGGTTGCGCAGGGCGGTGTGCAGTACGGCGCGTCCTTCGGTCATGTTGATCTTGTCGCCGTTGAACATGGCGTCGATGGCGCTGCGCAGATCGGTCTCGCCAGCCAGGTTCACCAGCAGCTTGAGGGTCTCTTCGGTGATCAGATTCTTGGAGTAGTCGACCAGGATGTCGCCACCGAAGGTGAGGGAGAACTTGTCAAAACGCTTGGGATCCTGTGCGAACAGATCCTTGAGACGCATCTCCTTGTTGGCTGCAAAATGGGCTTCCAGTGCCTGCCAGGCCTGGGTCCGGGTTGGATTGATATTTTTCATAGGATTATCAGTCTTCCAAGTTGTGTTTGAACCTTGCAGGCAAGGCTCCCGCCAAACCTTATTATGCGAGCATTATACCGGGCACTCCGTGCGCCCCGTGTAACAGAGCATTACCAATTGTCTGCAACGAGGGAGTGTACAACCAAAACAGTGCGATTATGAGTCACCCAGTACCCCGGGATCTTGCGTTTGCGCATGCTTGTTCGGGTTGAAAAGGCTTTCATTTCAAGGGGAGCGCGGCCGTGGCTCTGGAAAGCTGGCGTGACAGATCAAAGGGTATTCAACAGACGCTCATCGGACGGTTTTTTGAGCAGGCGCAAATGGTGGACAACAGACGCTGGCTACCATATGAGCCGAATGGACGAGATCTCCCAGGGATGGCCAAGGTATGGAATCAATGGTGTGGAATGAGGAGATCGAGATGAAAGCCCTGTTATCCCTGTTTGCCCTGAGCCTGATCGCCACCGGCCTCATCGGTTTGCTGACCCTGACGCTGGCCAATGCGGCGCCGACGCTGGAGATCCGCGTGTTGGCGGTGATCGGAGCCGTGCTGGGGGGCTATGTGCTGATGCAGCCCCTGCTCAACCGGGTCGCACGTCGGCTGGGGTGAGAACGCAGTGCTATCTGGTGCGCAAGACCGGCCTGTGGCCGGTTTTTTTCATGTCACAGCAAGGCAGAAACGACAGTGCCAGCCCGAAGGCTGGCACTGGAGAACGCACACCGAGGATCAATCCGCCGTCTTCTGCATGTGGACCACACGCTGGGGGAAGGGGATCTCGATGCCCTCGGCGTCGAAGGTGAGCTTCACCTTCTCGTGGAAGTCGAACCAGACACCCCAGTAATCACCGGTCTTGACCCAGGGACGCACCACGATGTTGACTGAGGAGTCGGCCAGCGCGGCAACGGCAATGGTGGCTGCCGGCTCCTTCAGGATGCGGGGCTCTTCGCTCACCAGCCGCTCCAGGATCTGTTTGGCCTTGCGGAGATCCGAGCCGTAGCCGATGCCGAAGGTCATGTCGACGCGGCGGGTATCCATGCGCGAGTAGTTGACGATGGTGCCGTTGAGGATGGCGGAGTTCGGCACTACCACCATCTTGTTGTCACCGGAGGTGAGGGTGGTGGTGAAGAGCTGGACCGATTGCACAACGCCATTGGTGCCTGCCACCTCGATAAATTCCCCTGCCTTGATGGGGCGGAAGATGATGAGCAGGAAACCGGCGGCAAAGTTGGAGAGAGAGCCCTGCAGCGCCAGACCGATGGCCAGACCGGCGGCACCGATAATGGCGACGAAGGAGGCGGTCTGCACCCCGACCCGGCCCAGGGCGGCGATCACCACGAACACCAGGATGGTGTATTTGAGGATGCTGCCGACGAAGTGGGTGACGGTGGTGTCCAGCTTGCGGGTCTGCATCACCTTGACCACGCCACCGCTGAGAAGGTTGGCTGCAATGTAACCGACCAGCAGGGTGATCAGGGCGGCGGCGATGTTGACCGCATACTCGATGATCAGCCCCTGGTTGTTGGTCAGCCAGGTCTGTGCTTCGGTAATGATCTCGGGTTCCATAGGATGTCCTGTTGGTGTGAAGATTTATGGCAGATGAATCTAACACTTGAGCGCGACAAGCTGGGTCGCATCTGGTGCTTGTCTTTTCTTTTGTGCCACAAAAAGCAAG
Organism: Aeromonas sp. PrichA-15; assembly: GCF_017939245.1. Taxonomy (NCBI): domain Bacteria; kingdom Pseudomonadati; phylum Pseudomonadota; class Gammaproteobacteria; order Aeromonadales; family Aeromonadaceae; genus Aeromonas; species Aeromonas sp. PrichA-15. Next base: position 9,469 of record NZ_JAGKRH010000125.1, read on the forward strand.
GGAGGCCAAGGCCTCCCGTTTTGTCACAACCCTGCTGGCGCAGGAGCGCATCGAATGTACGCACTCAGCTTTGCAGCAGCTGGCTGCGGATGAACTGCCACTGATCCTCAAAGCCGGCAGTGGGCTTGATTGTGAACTCGGAGCGGACGTGCATTGGTTGATGCGGTCTGCTGGCTCAGCTTTGCAGCAGCTGGCTGCGGATAAACTGCCACTGATCTTCAAACCCGGCAGTGGGCTTGATTGTGAACTCGGAGCGGGACGTGCATTGGTTGATGCGGTCTGCTGGCTCAGCTTTGCAGCAGCTGGCTGCGGATAAACTGCCACTGATCTTCAAACCCGGCGGTGGGCTTGATTGTGAACTCCGAGCGGACGTGCATTGGTTGATGCGGTCTGCTGGCTCAGCTTTGCAGCAGCTGGCTGCGGATAAACTGCCACTGATCTTCAAACCCGGCGGTGGGTTTGATTATGAGCTCGGAGCAGACGTGCATTGGTTGATGCGGTCTGCTGGCTCAGCTTTGCAGCAGCTGGCTGCGGATAAACTGCCACTGATCTTCAAACCCGGCGGTGGGCTTGATTTTGAACTCCGAGCGGACGAACTGGCTGATGCGGCCCTCGGTATAGGCCAGCAGCAGGTTGGCCAGCATGGTCTCGTCGAGCTGGAAGCCCTGGCCTTCCCGCAGCCGTTTCTCGCGCAGTACCTGCTTGATCTGGGTCTCCAGCTTGTCGAACAGAATGCTGATGCGATCCCGCAGCCGATCGTGTTCGCCCAGCAGGGCATCGCCATTGAGAATGCGGGTGATGCCGGGGTTGCGCTCGGCAAACACCAGCAGCAGCTGCAGTATGTGATGGCAGCGGGCCATGGTGTCCTTCTCTTCGGCCATGATCAGGTTGACCCGTGACAGCAGGGAATCCTCGATAAAGTCGATCAGCCCCTCGAACATCCTCGCCTTGCTGGGAAAATGCCGGTAGAGGGCCGCCTCGGACACGCCCACCTCGGCCGCGAGGCGTGCCGTGGTGATGCGCTGGCCCGGGCTGGTTTCCAGCATGTGGGCGAGTGCCTGCAGGATCTGATCGCGCCGACTCTGTTTCTGGTTACTGCTTGCCATGGATTCCCCTAAAAAAACAATGGCTTGATTCTATTATTTGGCACGTGCCCCAGGGGGCCGTGTGGTCTTGTTATTGGCGACCAGAAGAACCAAACCCGCCTTCACCCCGTTCACTCTGATTGAATTCGTCGACCAACTGGAAGCTGGCCTGTACCACCGGCAGGATCACCAGCTGGGCGATGCGCTCGCCAGGCTGCATGGTGAAGCTGTCGTTGCCACGGTTCCAGACCGAGACCATCAACTGACCCTGGTAGTCGGAGTCGATGAGGCCGACCAGGTTGCCCAGCACGATGCCGTGCTTATGGCCGAGGCCGGAGCGGGGCAGGATGGTGGCGCACAGACCCGGATCCTGGATGTGAATGGCCAGCCCGGTCGGCACCAGAGTGGTGTCGCCCGGGGCCAGGGTCAGCGGGGCATCCAGCAGGGCGCGCAAGTCCATGCCAGCGGAGCCCGGTGTGGCGTAAGCGGGCAGCGGGAAGTCGGTGCCGATGCGGGCATCCAGGATTTTCAGTTCAATTTGTGTCGTCATGAATCTTTTTCAATTGGATCGCCTGGCGATCGGGTGGTACTGCAGGAGCCTGGGGCTCCCGGCATGTTCAATGGGCTCAGGGTCGATAATGGCGTGCAATCAGGGCGACAAGATGACGGGCGAGCGTCAGCTTATCGGCCAGGGGCAGGGCGGCTTGACCCCCTTGCCAGAAGACGGTCAGGGCGTTGTCATCGGCATTGAAACCCTGGCCTGCACGGGACACATCGTTGGCTGCGATCATGTCCAGCCGCTTACGTCGAAGTTTGTCGAGGGCGTATTGTTCCACATCCACGGTTTCGGCGGCAAATCCGACGGTGAAGGGTTTGTCTGACAACGCCCCCACATCGGCGATGATGTCGGGGTTTTTGACCAGGGTCAGCTGCATTTGGTCGTTGTCGCCGGTCTTCTTGATCTTTTGCTCGGCCACCTGGGCGGGACGGTAGTCGGCGACGGCAGCGCAGCCGATAAAGAGGTCGCACTCACCGACCCGGCTCATCACCGCTTCGTGCATCTGCAGGGCACTCTCCACATCGATGCGGGTAACGCCGGCCGGGGTGGCCAGTGCCACCGGGCCGCTCACCAGGGTCACCTCCGCGCCCGCTTCGCGCGCGGCGCGGGCGATGGCGTAGCCCATCTTGCCGGAGCTGTGGTTGCTGATATAGCGCACCGGATCCAGCGCCTCGCGGGTCGGCCCGGCTGTGAGCAGCAGCCTGACGCCTGCCAGGAGTGGCTCGGCGGCGAGCTGCTGGCAGCAGCGTTCCACCAGTTCCAGGGGATCCAGCATCCGGCCCGGGCCCACATCGCCGCAGGCCTGGCTGCCGGAATCCGGCCCCCACAGCTGAATGCCGCGTTCGGCGAGGGTCTGGAGGTTGGCCTGGGTGGCGGCGTTGCGGTACATCTGCTGGTTCATGGCTGGCGCCAGGGCGACAGTCGCCGGGGTGGCCAGGCAGAGGGTGGTGAGCAGCTCGTCCGCCATGCCGGCGGCCATGCGGGCCATCAGATTGGCGCTGGCGGGGGCGATCAGCACCAGATCGGCCCACTTGGCCAGCTCGATGTGGCCCATGCCCGCCTCGGCAGCCGGGTCCAGCAGACTGTCGGCCACCGGGTGGCCTGAGACGGCTTGCAGGGTCAGCGGGGTGATGAACTCCTTGGCGGAGCGGGTCATCACCACTCGCACCTCGGCCCCCTGATCTTTCAGGCGACGTACCAGTTCGGCACTCTTGTAGGCGGCGATCCCGCCACTGACACCCAACAGGATGCGTTTATCGGCCAATCTCATCTGCTGCTTCTCTTCCGGCTCACTCTGACTGGTCGGCTAAGATAGCACAGGCAATGGGTGGCGACAGAGGCTGACATGGGGGAGTTGTGGTCGGGCTCGCGGGATTCTTTGCTATGTTTTCTCTCAATAGCCATGTAGGGAGAGACAAATGAGCATCAAGGAGTGGCCGGAAGAGGAGCGCCCGAGGGAAAAGCTGCTGCGCCGAGGAGCGGCGACGCTCTCCGATGCCGAACTGCTGGCCATCTTCCTGCGCACCGGGGTCAGCGGGTTGAGTGCGGTGGACCTCTCCCGCCAGTTGTTGCAGCAGTTTGGTTCCCTGCGGGCACTGCTGGGAGCCGAGCAGCAGGATTTTTGTGGCGCTCACGGGCTGGGACCTGCCAAGTATGCCCAGTTGCAGGCGGTGCTGGAGATGGGGCGGCGCCATCTGGCCGAACAGTTGCAACGGGGAGAGGCGCTCACCTCGCCAGGGCTCACCCGTGACTTTCTGCAAGCCCAGTTGCGGGATCGGGGGCGGGAGGTGTTCGCCCTGCTGCTGCTCGACAACCAGCACAGGGTCATCCGGTTTGTCGAACTTTTTTACGGCACCCTCGACTCGGCGAGCGTCTGGCCCAGAGAAATCGTGCAGATCGCGCTCAAACATAATGCAGCCGCCGTGATTCTGGCGCATAATCACCCGTCCGGCGTGGCCGAGCCCAGTCGGGCGGACCGCCAGATCACGGATCGGATCTTGGCCGCCCTGGCCCTGGTCGATATCAGAGTGCTTGATCACCTGGTGATCGGTGATGGCATCACGGTTTCTTTCGCAGAGCGTGGTTGGTTGTGACTGGGCTCTGGCACTGTATTAGTTGATCTTTGATCACGGATGCTGTATAAAATGCCGCCTTCTGTTTGCCCCGCAATCGAAGGCCAGCGGGGCAGATATTTGCTCGAGCAATGAAGTAAGATTTGGAGAGACTGACATGTCTAGAGTATGCCAAGTAACCGGCAAGCGCCCGGCAGTTGGTAACAACCGTTCGCACGCTAACAACGCTACCAAGCGTCGTTTCCTGCCGAACCTGCACACTCACCGTTTCTGGGTTGAGAGTGAAAAACGCTTCGTGAGCCTGCGCGTATCCGCAAAAGGCATGCGTATCATCGACAAGCGCGGCGTTGAAGTGGTTCTGGCTGAACTGCGTGCCAGCGGCGTTAAGGTATAAGGAATTAGATCATGGCTAAAGGTATTCGCGATAAGATTCGCCTGAACTCCAGCGCCGGTACTGGTCACTTCTATACCACTACCAAGAACAAGCGCACCATGCCCGAAAAAATGGAGATCAAGAAATTTGATCCCGTGATTCGTCAGCATGTGATCTACAAAGAAGGCAAAATCAAGTAATTACTTGGTTTCGCTGCAAAAACCCGGCCTCGTGCCGGGTTTTTTTATGGCTGGAATTCAGTACACTGCCGATTCGAAGGGAGGCTAGCCATGTTCAAACTGAGCCGCAAAGGCTGGAACAACGTGATCATCGTGGTCGTGTTGATCGTCATTACCCTGTTGCACCGGCTGGAGCAGGCCCAGCAGGAGAACAGTGCCAAACGCGCGCGTCCGCTGTTGCCGGAGAGTGCCGTGGTGCTGACCTGGCAGGGACCGAGCTGGCAGATAGAGCGTATCGGCCAGGGCTGGCGCAGCGCGCCGGATCTGGGGCTTGGCAGCACCCAGCTGGCGGCCCGCATCGAGGCGTGGCAAGGCTGGCTGCTGCCCCCCGGCGAGCCCGTGCGCGGCACCCCGGTGACCCTCAAGATCTGGATCGCCGGACAGAGCGATCCGGTGGAAGTCGGGCTCTATCAGGACGACGGCAAGTTTGCCGCCCTGCTGCCCTCCTCGACCTGGCTCAGCCTGAGTCAGGCGCAATACCGTGACCTGATGCGTCCCATTCCCTGAACGAGAGATCGCCCATGCCTGAATTACCGGAAGTCGAAGTCAGCCGCCAGGGCATCTCCCCCTGGCTTACCGGCATCAAGGTGACCCGCGTGGTGGTGCGGGACGGCCGCCTGCGCTGGCCCGTGCCCGGCGAGATCCAGGAGCTGGTGGATCTCACCATCCACCGCGTCAGCCGCCGCGCCAAATACCTGTTGCTGGAGACCGACTTTGGCACCGCCATCCTGCATCTCGGGATGTCCGGCAGCCTGCGGGTGCTGGACATCGGCACCCCGGCCGAGAAGCACGATCATGTGGATATCGAGCTGGCCAACGGCAAGCTGCTGCGGCTCAACGATCCGCGCCGTTTTGGCGCCCTGCTGTGGACCCGCGAACCGACCGAGGCCCATGCCCTGCTCGCCAAGCTGGGGCCGGAACCCCTCACCGATGCCTTCCATGCCGATTACCTGCGGGAGCGGGCGAAGGGGCGCAGCACCGCCATCAAGCAGTTCCTGATGGACAACCACGTGGTGGTCGGGGTGGGCAACATCTACGCCAACGAGGCGCTCTATGCCGCCGGCATTCATCCCAGGCGGGCGGCAGGCAACATCAGCGCCGAGCGGCTGGGCACCCTGGTGAGCGAGATCAAGCGGGTGTTGGCCGAAGCCATTCGCCAGGGGGGCACCACCCTCAAGGATTTCACCAGCGCCGACGGCAAGCCGGGCTATTTCGTCCAGCAGCTGCAGGTTTACGGCCGTGGCGGCCAGCCCTGTTTCCACTGCCACACCCTGCTCACCGAGGTGAAGATGGGCCAGCGAACCACGGTGTTCTGCTCCCACTGCCAACGCTGAAAGTGGGATTTTTGAGCCGGAACCGGCCAAGTTGTAAGAGAGTATTTCCGGTCTGTTGAAGCGGCGTCAGCCCATGACTACTATCTCGCCAGTTCAGGCTGCGAGGTAATAAAATGACAGCTAAATCAATAGACTGGGAACATTTATCCCGGCAGGGGCACTATTGTGCCCACGATATGGCCTGCTTCCTCTATCCCGAAGACAGCGCCCGCAAGACCTTCAATCGCGGCAAGTTTTTGCTGCGCAGTCTGCTCTACCGTGCGCAGTTGAACCGGGTATTCGAGCTGTTCCAGAGCGCCCCCCTGCGGGCGCTTCCCGCCCGCCACCCCGAGCTGCTCGACAAGCCGATGCGCCCCTATCGCTTCGCCTGCTCGACGGTGAACCAGCGGGTCAAGATGGTGGAGGATCACTACCGCCTGCTGCTGGGCCTGTACCCCGAGCTCATCGACCCGCTCTATCTGGGGGAGGGGATAGTGCTGGGCCATTATCCCGATGGCGGCTGGCGCATCGTGCTGCGTCACGACGGAACCTTCCGCAGGGAGGCGGAGCTGGCGCTCTCCATCGTCAACGCGCGGGGGGAGCGACTCTACAGCTGTGCCTTCTCCCTGGCGGGCAACGAACAGGAGCTGGCCCTGGTGATCGGGTCGGTGCAGGGGCCAGAGCCCTGTGTCGAGCAGCCCCAGGAGCAGGTGCGGGCATTGACCCGGGCGGGTCAGGGTCTGAGGCCCAAGTCGCTGGTGGTGATGCTGGTGATGGCGCTGGCCGGGGCCATGGGGGCCCACCGGGTCTGTGCGGTGCGCATGAAGGCCCACATCTTCCAGGCAAGACGGTACAGCAAGAAGAAGAAAGCCTGCCTGCAGGCGGACTACGACGAGCTGTGGCAGGAGTTTGGCGCCCTCGATCAGGACGCCAACTTCGTGCGGCTGCAACCCGTGGTGCGCAAGCCGCTGGAGGAGATCGCCTCCAAGAAGCGGGCCATGTACCGGCGCCGTTACGAGTGGCTCGATCAGCTGGAGCTGGCGATCCGCCAGCAGTTTGCCCGCAGCTAGGCGTGCAGTGCGTTGATGCAACAAGGGCTACCCGCGGGTAGCCCTTGTTCGTTTCTGCCCATCAGGGGAGGGGATTAGCGCTGCTGCCTGGCGGCGATGGCCTGAGCCACCAGGGGGTCGACGAACTGGTGGATGTCACCTCCGTGCAGCGCCACCTCCTTCACCAGGGTGGAGGAGATGAAGGAGTTCTCCTCCGCCGGGGTGAGGAAGACGCTCTCCAGGGTGGGCATCAGGCGACGGTTCATGTTGGCGAGCTGGAACTCGTATTCGAAGTCGGAGACGGCGCGCAGGCCGCGGATCAGCACGTTGGCCTGCTGCTCCCTGGCAAAATCCACCAGCAGGCCTGAGAAGCCCACCACCTTGACGTTGGGCAGGTGAGCCGTCACCTGCCGAGCCAGCTGAACGCGCTCCTCGAGATCGAACAGCGGCCGTTTGCTCGGGCTGTTGGCCACCCCGACCACCACCTCGTCGAACAGTCTGGCGGCGCGGCCAATGAGATCGGTATGGCCGTTGGTGATGGGGTCGAAGGTGCCGGGATAGATTACCTTGTTGGTCATGCTGCTGATTCCTGAAACCGGAAAACTGGTCGCATTATAGGGGCTGTTGCCGGTTTGTCGCGACCGGGATGGCGCGGATTTCTGGCGCTGATCGGCGGCCGGGGTCGCACAAATCGGAGCCCCGTGGCGTCTTCGCTTGAGAATCGCCCTGCATCAGGCAAGAATACCCGCATCGCGCATCAAGCCTCCTTCGCTGGTGACAGGGAGCATAGGGATTTTTTATGAAACGTATTCTGGTAGTCCGCAATGACAAGATTGGTGACTTCATGCTGGCGTGGCCGAGCTTTGCCATGCTCAAGCGCTCCATGGAGTGTCATGTGACTGCCCTGGTTCCCGCCTACACGGCGCCCCTGGCCCGCCTCTGCCCATGGATCGACGAGATCATCCTGGATCCTGGTGCCCGGGCCGACAAGGAGCAGCAACGCGCCCTGCTGGCGCGCATCAAGGCGGCCGCCTTCGATGCCTCCATCTGCCTCTTCTCCAACACCCGCAATGCCAAGCTGGTGTGGAAGGCGCACATTCCCTACCGGCTGGCCCCGGCCACCAAGCTGGCCCAGGTGCTCTACAACCAGCGCCTGGTGCAGCGCCGCTCCCGCTCCCAGAAGCCGGAGTACGAATACAACCTGGATCTGGTGCGCCGCTTCCTCGCCGATCAGCATCAGGCTGTGGTAGAGCCACAAGGACCCTACCTCGGCTTCGACCCCGAGAGCCTGCTGCAGGTGCGCGAGCAGGTCGCCGCCCGTCTCAGGCTCGACGCCAGCCGCCCCTGGCTGATGGTGCATGCGGGCAGCGGCGGCTCGGCCAACAACCTCTCCATCGAGCAGTACTCGCGCCTCATCATCAAGCTCAACCAGGCCTGTCCCGAGTTGCAGTGCGTGTTGACGGCAGGGCCGGGGGAGGAGGGGAAGGCGGAGCAGTTGTCGGCCGAACTGCTGGCCCATGGGGGCAACGGCTGGATCTATCGCTCCGACGAGGGGCTGCCGAAGTTCTGCCAGGTGATGGCCAACGCCGCCCTGTTCGTGGCGGGCAGCACGGGGCCCCTGCACATCGCTGCGGCCATGGACGTGCCGACCGTCGGCTTCTTCCCGGCACACCGTTCGGCAACGCCGCTGCGCTGGCGGCCGCTCAACGGCGAGGGGCGCCATCTGCCCTTCAGCCCGCCGGAAGACAGCGACCACCCGGAGGACATGAGCCAGCTCGATCCCAAGGCGATGGCGGCAGAGATCGCCCGCTGGGCGCAGCCCTTCTGGCGCGCCGAGCGCTGAGAGCGCACACAGAACATACAGACAGGGCCCCGCAGGGCCCTGTATTGTATGGGGATGCGCCTTACTGGCAGGCCAGCCTACCGGACGTGGTCCCCGACAGCCCCCTTGACGGGCCGGCCCGGGCCCCGGGCAGGGGAAACCTGTCGGTATAAGCCGGAGTCGGGTCATGTTGCCAATATCCATGCATTCGGCTTATAGCGGCCAGTTTTCGTCCGTGGCGCCCGGGTTTGCGCCGTGAGCGGCCCCGCGAGGGCTGCGCCCGCTCCATGGCAATAGGGTTTGCCCCTTGTCCCGCTGGAACAAGGGGTGAGTGATTAATGGGATGTTTGAGGCGCGATGCCCTATTTCGGCTGCTGGAGCTGCTGGCGAACCCAGAGATCGGCGTATTTGACGAAGGTGGAGTGGGCGGAGAGAATGGCCAGCAGCAGGCCCTGCTTGCCGTCGAGGAAACCGGCCTTGAGCAGGTACATCTTGAGGAAGCAGCCGACGGCGTGGACCAGCCCCTGGCCGAGGGATCCCTTCTTGCCGCGGGCGGTGCGCTGATCGGCCCATGCGCGGGCATAGCCGGCGGATTTGACCAGGTAGTGTTCCAGATCCCGGTAGGTGTAGTGGAGGAGGTCGCCCTGCAGGTTGACGATCTTCATGTTGGCGCGCACCTCCACCTTCTCGTGTACCAGCGCCTCGTTGTAGCCGGTCAGCGCCTTGGGGTAGAGGCGCAGCACCCGATCCGGGTACCAGCCGCTGTGGCGGATGAAGCGGCCGAACACCCAGGAGAGGCGCGGGATGGAGTAGATGGTGTCGCTGGCCGGGTTGGCCATGACCCCCTGGATGGCTTCCCTGAGTTCCGGGGTGAGCCGCTCGTCCGCGTCCAGCCACAGCACCCACTCCGACTGGACATGGGACTGGGCGAGGCGGCGCTGACGGCCGAAACCGGGCCAGGTGGTGTTGACGAAGAAGCGGGCGCCAAATTCGGCGGCGATGGCCGGGGTGTCATCCTGACTGCCGGAGTCGAGAATGACGATTTCATCCGCCAGGCCTTCGAGGGAGGCGAGGCAGGCACGGAGGTTGTCGGCTTCGTTCTTGACGATCAGGACGGCCGCCAGGGTCGGTTTTTTCACAGGCAAGGGACTCTTGTTGGTGCCCGGCGGGCGGGTCATGCTCGGATTGGCGCCCATTCTAGCCTAAAACCCCGCGCGGGGCATGACCCGAGGGCCCGGTGGACCCGCTTTTGAATGCGGGGGAAGGGGGATCTCTGCTACCCGGCAGTCTGTGGCCCAGGGCACGCCGTGTCCGGGTGGAAGAGGGCCTCAGGAGGGATGCGCGGGGGAGCAGATCCTGCCAGGGAGGCGTTTTGCGGGGGCAGACGGGTATCTTCTGTTATTTCTTCGGCCTTTCTTGGGGCATAATCTCGCCCAGTAACGATCAACAGCCGGGCCAGTCCCGAGAGAAGACGCGCGATGAAGATATTGGTGATCGGCCCCTCCTGGGTCGGCGACATGGTGATGTCCCAGAGCCTCTACAAGGCGCTCAAGAGCAACCACCCGGGCAGCGAGCTCCATGTGATGGCGCCGACCTGGTGCGTTGCGCTGCTGGAGCGGATGCCCGAGGTGGACAAGGCCATCCCCATGCCGCTTGGCCACGGTGACTTCAAGCTGGGGGCACGCCGTCGCCTTGGCAAGCAGTTGGCCACGGAGCAGTACGATCAGGCCATCATCCAGCCCAACTCCATGAAGTCGGCCCTCATCCCCTGGTTTGCCAGGATCCCGGTGCGCACAGGCTGGAAGGGGGAGCACCGCTTCGGTCTGCTCAACGATATGCGCAGCAACAAGCAGGCCTTCCCGCTGATGGTGGAAGGCTATGTGGCTCTGGCCTACCCCAAGGGGCAGATGAAGAGTCGGGACGACATTCCCGCTATTCCCCATCCCTCCCTGCACGTGGATCTCATCAACCAGGGCAAGGCGCTGGAGCGGCTCGGCCTGAATCGTGCCCGCCCTGTGCTGGTGCTCTGTCCGGGGGCCGAGTTCGGCCCGGCCAAACGCTGGCCGGAGGGGCACTACGCCGTGGTGGCGCAAAAGCACCTCGACGAGGGATGGCAGGTGTGGATCTTCGGTTCGGGCAAGGACGTGGACGTGGCCAACACCATCCGCGATCGGATCAACCCCCTGTCGCGCCCCAACTGCCACGTGCTGGCGGGCAAGACCAGCCTGCACGAGGCGATCGATCTGATGGCGCTGGCCGGTCGGGTCATCGCCAACGACTCGGGCCTGATGCACGTGGCGGCCGCCCTCAACCGACCGCTGATCGGCGTCTACGGCTCCACCTCGCCCCTCTATACCCCACCGCTGGCGGACAGGGTCGAGATCGTCCACACCGACATCGAGTGCCGCCCCTGCTTCAAGCGCACCTGCAAGTTCGGCCACCTCAAGTGCCTGAACGAGCTGATGCCGGAACAGGTCATCGAGGCGGGAAATCGGCTGGAGCGTGGGGAAACGGCAGATCTGACCATAGTGCGGCAGCCGGTGGAATCCTCCGCTGCTGAACCAGGTAATAGCTAGCATGATCTACCGGTTGCTCTACAACCTGCTGATCCACCTGGGGTTGCCCCTGGCGCTGCTGGCGCTCTACAAGCCCAAAAAAGGCAAGCCCGGCTTCGGGGCGCGCTGGGCCGAGCATCTGGGACGAATGCCGCCGACCGGACAGGAGGCTCCCCTCTGGATCCATGCGGTGAGCGTGGGGGAGACGCTGGCCATCACCCCCTTCATCCGCGCCCTCAAGGCGGAGCAGCCCGCCTTGCCCATTCTGCTCACCACCACCACCCGCACCGGCGCTGAACAGGCGGCCAAGCTCGGGGATCTGGTGGTGCACCGCTATGCGCCTCTCGACTATCCCTGGGCCGTCTCGGCGTTTCTGAGCACCGTCAAGCCCCGCGCCCTCTGGGTGATGGAGACCGAACTGTGGCCGAACTGGCTGGCGGCCTGCGAGGCACGGCACCTGCCAGTGACCATCCTCAATGCCCGCCTCTCGGAGCGATCCTGTCAGCGCTATGGTCGCTTCCAGGGGGCCTTCGATGCCCTGAGCCGCCCGCTGACCCACCTGCTCTGCCAGCATCAGGACGATGCGGATCGCTTCCATCGGCTGGGCATAGCGCGCAACCGGCTGGCGGTGACCGGCTCCATCAAGTTCGACATCCAGTTTGGCGACGAGGTACAGGCCAGGGGCCGCGCCCTGCGCCAGCAGCTGGGGGAGGCACGACCTGTCTGGATCGCCGCCAGTACCCACCAGGGGGAAGACGAGCAGGTGCTGGCCGCCTTCGATCGGGTGCTCAGGGCACATCCCTCCGCCCTGCTCATCCTGGTGCCGCGCCATCCCGAGCGTTTCGATCGGGTGGCCGAGCTGTGCGCTCCCTACGGTTGCGTGCGGCGCACCGCGGGCAGTGCGGTCGGCGAGAGGGACAAGATCTACCTGGGTGACACCATGGGCGAGCTGCCGCTGATGCTGGCGGCGGCGGATCTCGCCTTTGTCGGTGGCAGCCTGGTGCCCGTGGGCGGTCACAACCTGCTGGAACCGGCGGCGCTGGGCAAACCCTGCCTGACCGGCCCCGTCTATTTCAACTTCAGCGACATCACCCGCCAGCTGGTGGCCCAGGGTGGCGCGGCCGTGGTGGCGGACGCCGAGGCGCTCGGCCACCGGGTGAGCACCCTGCTCGGCGATGCCCCTGCCCGCCGCGAGATGGGGGAGCAGGCCCGCGCCGTGGTGCTACGCAACCAGGGGGCGCTGGCGCGCACCCTCTCCCACTGCCTCGCCAGCCTGGAAAGTGACGACTGAGGCGGGGCGGCGTGGTGGCCGCCTCGCCAGCATGTCTGCCAAACCCCGGGAGACAATCCGCGCCTCTTTCCTTTATGCTCTGCCCTTTGCCCCTGACCCTGTGATGCCCCGATGAACCGCGCTCCCCTGCTGTTGATGATACTGGTCACCTTGCTGGCCGCCGCTGGCTGGCTCTTCTCGAAAGAGGCGATTCGCGAACTGCCCACCGCCGCCTTTATCGGCAGCCGCTTCCTGCTGGCCGCCCTGCTGCTCTTGCCGCTCGCCTGGTTGCGCGAGCCGCCCCCCAGTGGCTCACAACTGCTGCGTGCCGCCGGGTGCGGCACCTTGCTCGGGGCCAGCCTGCTGTTCTGGGTTACCGCCATCAGCCAGAGCGATGCCCTCGGCAGCGGCGCCTTCATCATGAGCGTGGCCACCCTGATGGCGCCGCTCGCCGCCTGGGCCGCCTTCAAGGCCAGACCCGGCCGCCACTACTGGCTGACTCTGCCCGTGGCCGTCGCGGGTCTGCTGCTGCTCTCCAGCAGCACCCACTGGGGCGTGTCGCTCTCCCTGTTCTGGTTTCTGGCGGCGGCCGCCACTCTGGGGGTCCAGCTCGCGGTGCACCGCCACTTCGCCCAGTCCATCCCTCCTACCTGGCTCACCTGCATCCAGTTGGCGGTGACCGGACTGCTCGGCACCCTGCTCTCCCTGTTGACCGAGCAGTGGCCCGCCGACATCAGCCAGGGCATCTGGGGCTGGTTTGCGGCCAGCGTCCTGATCGCCACCACATTGCGTTACTGGCTGCTCACCCACGCCCTGAGCCGGATGACCACGGCCCACGCCGCCCTGCTGATGCTGCTCGAACCGGTCTGGACCCTGATCTTAAGCACCCTCTTCTATGACGAACCGCTGGGCCCCGCCAAGCTGGCCGGCGCCGGCCTGGTGCTGGGCGCCCTGGTGCTCTACCAGCTCCCCCTGCTGCTACGCAGCCGAAGGCTGAAGTCACCGGTCTAGCCTGCGCGGGTGGGGGATGCATAGAAAAGAAGGAGAGGGTCTGCATGGCAGACCCTCTTTGCGTGATGGTACATGTCGGGCTCCCTTTGCTAGGGGTTGCCATCAGTCAAGCGGCTGAGAGCTGCGGGAAACGAGCATAAAAAAGCCCCCGGGTGGCGCAATGCTGTTCACTTAAGCGGAGCCGCATTGCGATTTACCGGAAAACGGGTCTTTGATATCTTCACCGCCCTGGGTCTCGATGGCCTGGGGCGTTTTTCTATGAACATGACGCCTATGCAGCCCCGTAACTCCGCCAACCTC
>NZ_JAGKRH010000126.1:0-11493 GCF_017939245.1 Aeromonas sp. PrichA-15
TCTAGCGCCCGCAGCGGCAACTTGAACAAGCCTTTTAGCATCAGGGCCGTCTCAATGGCGGTGTCACTGTAGTGGAAACCTCTCCCTCGGCGGCCATGGTGGACCAGGCAATGCCACTGCTTAATGGCTTGTTCGTCCATCCAGATAGTCAACGAACCGCGTTGCACCAAGGCTTGGTTGTACTGCTGCCAGTTGCTGATCTTGTGCTTGGACTTGCCCATCTGATGCTCTCGGAGACTGCGCTACAGGATCAGATCACCGAGATGACAGATAGTTCCCCGATTTGAGCAACAAGGCCCATCCTGGTCCGTGGTGGCCTGGCGTTCGTCTCTCCCCAGACCAGCAGTGACAACGTGCTGGGGACGGGCGAGCTGGAGATCGACAGCAACATGCAGCTTGGCCTGACCCTCTCCTACATGTTGACGGACAACTGGGGTGTCGAGCTGCTGGCCGCGACCCCCTTCTCCCACTCGGTGTCGACTGCCGGCCTGGGTGAGGTCGCCAAGGTCAAACACCTGCCGCCGACCCTGATGGCGCAGTACTACTTCGGTGATGCCAACAGCAAGGTGCGCCCCTATGTGGGGGCCGGTATCAACTACACCACCTTCTTCGACGAGGAAGGGCGCGGTGCCCTGGCCGGGACGGATGTGAGCGTGGACTCCTCCTGGGGGATGGCGGGTCAGGTGGGCCTGGACATGGCGATCAATGACCGCTGGTTCGTCAACGCCTCCGCCTGGCTCATCGACATCGATACCGATGTGCATACCGCCGTGGGCACCATCAACACCTCCATCGATCCGGTGGCCTTCATGTTCGGCGTCGGCTACCGCTTCTGATGACAAACGTGGCCGGTGCTCGGCCATGACAACCAAGCATGTCTCTTTGGCCCGGCTCTGTTCGGGCCCTTTTCTGCCTGCCATGTCACGCCAACTGTGATCTGGCCCGCCATCGCGTCACGAACCGCTATTCCATTGCACCCCGCTGCCGATAACCTCGGCATTCACCCCTTTCCCCAACGAGTGAGGATGCCTCCATGGGTTTATCTATTGTGCAGCGGATCATCGCCGGCTTCGTGCTGATGCTGTTGTTGCTGGTTCTGCTCGGCTTCATCAGTATCCTGAAGATCCGGGGGATCAACGAGGGGCTCTCCCAGGTTTCTGATCGTGCCACCCCCCTGGTGATCGCGGTCGCCGGGCTCAAGGGCGCACTGCAGGACAGCAACCGCTGGGTGCTCACCTACAGAACCAGCGAGGAGGCGGCCCAGTTGCCGCAACTGGCCAGCCAGTTCAAGGCGCAGCAGGAGCGTTTCCTGGCCCAGAGCAAGGAGATGGCCCGGTTTGACGGGGTGGCGGAGGCGAGCGAGCTGTTCCGCCAGGTCGACGGGGCGACCCGCGAGTTCTACGGGTTGGCGGATCAGGTGCTGACCCAGCACGGCCAGTGGGTGGCCGCACTCGATCGGCGCCATGAACTGGAGCTGGCGTTCATCCGGCTGGAAGATACCTACCAGTGGGCCGCCGACCTGTTGTTGCAGCAGACCGCGAGCAAACGCTCCATGCGCAACAAGGCCGAACTCATCACCTCCGGCATTGCCCGGGATCTGAAAAACATCCGCCGGGCCGATGCCAAGACCGATCTCAATGAATTGGAGAAGGTGCTCGGCAAGGATATCGAGATGGCACGCAAACGGCTCGAACGGGTGCAGGTGCCCGATGACGTGAGGCAGCGTTTCATCGTCAACCTCGATCGGATGCAGGAGCTGGCCCTCGGCCCGAAAGGGTTGCTGGCGACCATGCGCAATGGCCAGCAATTGGCGGCCTCGCTGCAGTCCCTGAACCAGCAGCTCGACACCAGTCTGGTCAACAGCCTGGCGCTGCTGGACGAGATGGCCAAATCGGCGGGCAGCATTGCCAGCGCGAGCCGGGTCGGGGCGGATGACGCCGTCAGCAGCGCCAGCGCCTGGATCCTGATCGTGTCGGCCATCTCCGCAGCCGCCGCGCTCCTCATCGGTTACACCACAGCCCGCAGCATCCAGCGTCCGCTGCAACTCATCGATCGGGAGCTGGATCGCATGGCCACGGGTGACATGACCCGGCGCATCGACTACCAGAGCCGCTGCGAGTTTGGCAGCCTGACCCGCTCCATCAACACCCTGGCAGACAAGACTGGCGAGCTGCTCGCCCAGATCAATGCCGGCTCGCGCCATCTGGTGGACGAGGCGAGCCGCGCCGCCGAGATAAGCGAGCGGGCCATGTCACGGGTGCAGGATCAGAAGAGCCAGACCGATCAGGTGGCTGCCGCCATCACCGAGCTGGAGGTGAGTGCGACCGAGGTGGCGCGATCCACTGACGGCACCAAGCGTGAGGTGGACCTGGCGGACGAAGAGGCCCGCGCCGGACGCAAACAGGTGGCGACTACGCGCCAGATAACCGAACAACTGGCGGGTGCCATGGAAGAGGCGGTCGGCATCACCCACAAGCTGGGGGAATTCAGCGACAACATCGGCAGCATCCTCGACGTGATCCGCAGCATCGCCGAGCAGACCAACCTGCTGGCGCTGAACGCGGCCATCGAGGCGGCCCGGGCGGGGGACGCAGGTCGCGGCTTCGCGGTGGTGGCGGACGAGGTGCGGGCACTGGCGAACCGGACCCAGACCTCGACCGAGGAGATCCAGGCCATGATCGAGAACCTGCAAAGTTCCAGCAAGCACGTGGTGGCCGTGATGGCACGCAGCCAGGAGCAGACCCAGGATTGCGTGGCCCAGACCCGGGTGATGGACGAGGCGCTGCAATCCATTGCCGAGCGAATGAGCGCCATCAAGGCGATGGCGGATCAGGTGGCTCATGCCGCCCAGGAACAGATCTCCGTGAGTCAGGGGGTTGCCCGTCATGTCGCCAGCATTGCGGATGTGGCTTACGAGACCGAGCGGGAGGCGCGGGAATCGGCCAGCAGCAGTGAGGTGCTGGCGGATCTGGTCGCCAAGCAGCAGCAATTGATCGCCCATTTCAAGGTGTAGGAGGACTTATGGCTAACAAGTGGATCGGGGCCCTGAGTCTCCTGTTGTGTGGCCAGCTGATGGCCAGCGAGCTGGTGATAGAGAGCTGGCGCATTGATGACAAGGCCTTGTGGGAACAGAAGATCATTCCTGCATTCGAGGCCGCCCACCCGGGTATTCAAGTGAAATTCAACGGGGTGCAGAACGTCGAGTACATGCCGACCCTCTGGGCCAGCCTCAAGGCGGGCAAGGCGGGGGATCTCATCACCTGCCGCCCGTTTGACGACTCCCTGGCCCTGTTCAAGGCGGGCCATCTGGTGGAGCTGAGCGAGATGGCGGGGATGGAGAACTTCCCGAGCTTTGCCCAATCCCCCTGGCAGACCGACAGTGGCGCCCAGACTTTCTGCGTACCCATGGCATCGGTGATTCACGGCTTCTTCTACAACAAGAAGATTTTCAGTGAGCTGGGGCTGACGGTTCCCCAGACCCGCGAGGCATTCTTCGCGGCCCTGGACAAGGTGAAGGCGGATGGTCGCTATGTTCCCCTCGCCGTGAGCGGCTCGGAGAGCTGGGTTGCCTCCGAGCTCGGTTTCCAGAACATAGGCCCCAACTACTGGAAGGGGGAGGATGGTCGATTGGCGCTGATCGGGGGCCAGGAGCGCTTCAACAACCCGCAATACGTCAAGGTGTTCGAGGAGCTGGCCCGCTGGCGTGACTACCTGGGGGAGGGGGGTGAGAGCCGCGACTACGCCACCACCAACGAGCTGTTCACCTCGGGCAAGGCTGCCTTCTATGCGGCGGGATCCTGGGAGATTGCCCCCTTCACCGGCAAGGTGGACTTCGGTGTCATGCGCCCGCCCGTGGCAAAGCAGGGGGATGGCTGTTTCTTCACCGATCACACCGATATCGGTATGGGGATGAATCCGGCCAGCAAGAACAAGGAGGCCGCCATGACCTTCCTGCAGTGGCTGACCACTCCCCAGTTTGCCGAGCTCTATACCAACTCGCTGCCCGGCTTCTTCTCGCTCTCCAACCACTTCTTTGAAGCCACCAATCCGGCGGCCAGAGAGATGATGGAGTGGCGGGATCAGTGCGATTCCACCATCCGGGTTGCCACCCAGATCCTCTCCCGCGGCACTCCCAAGCTCGGGGATGAACTGGCCGAGGTGAGCCAGCAGGTATTGCTGGGAACCGTGGCACCCAAGGCGGCGGCCGATCGCCTGGAACAGGGGTTGAAAGGGTGGTATGCCCCCCATCAGGGCAACCAGGGCAAGGGACAGGAGTGTCAGTGTGAGGCGAGCGTGCCTGCCGTCCCTGTGTCGGGTGCCATCGGGACCGAGCCTGCTGCGCCTGTGGTGCCGGATGGACAAGCGCCCTCCGGAGCGAGCGCAACCCAGCCTCCGTCAGTACCGGTGTCCGGAGCCGTCGCTCCAGCGCCTCCTGCCGAAGTGGAGGAGGCGCTCGCCAGCGAACTGGAGGGGGCACAGCCCTGATGGTTCACCATGCAAAACGGGAGGCCTTGGCCTCCCGTTTTGCATCTGCGTGATGACCTGTCATTCCCGTGGCAAGCGGCACAGGCTGCCAATACGGGCCACCGGCACGAAACCCAGAGTGCGATAGACCCGCTGGGCGTGATAGTGCTCGTCTGCCACTATGATGAGCGAACTGGCCCGTGCCAGTCCCTGGCGTGCGACCTGGCTCAGCAACAGACGACAGAGCCCCCGGTTTCGCCACTCTGCGTGCGTGCGCACCAGTTGAAAGCGTCCCAGGGTGCCGGTGAAGAAGAGTCCGCAGCTGGCAACCAGTTGATTCTGGTGCCATAACCCCCACCACTGTCCGAGCCCGTCATCGATCATGGCCTGATAGAGCTGGCGGCGTGACAAGAGATAGGGAAGATAGCGCTCCTCCGAATGGGCGGGATCCCGCTCTGCCAGCTCGAAGGCGAGCCACTGATCCCAGTCTGCCGCGGTGAACGGGCGAGCCGGGGCCAGGTCGCTGCCGGTGGGGGCTTGCCACTCCATTGCACTCAGCGCCAGTACCACGCACTCCATGTATTGGTATCCCGCCGCCACGAACCCGGCGACCCGGCTGTTCTGGCCTGCGGCGAGGGGCCACTGGAAGGTGCGGTGGCGGATACGGGGATCCCAGCCAATCAGCCTGTCGAAACTGGCCTCGAGCCAGCCCTTGTCACGATCGCTTGGGGGGGTGGGCAGCAACAGGTAGTTGCCGAAGTAGTAGTCTGGAGAGCCCGCGGTGCGCACGGTCCAGAACGCATCATGATCCGTCACCTCGCCCTGATAGCGATCGAACAGCAGATCGGTGGCAAAACCGGGGTGATCTTCCATGATGGGGCTCCTGCAAACGCTTGAATTGCTTATCGGCAGGCGGGGAAAGAAGTTAAAAAAAGGCCGGGAAACCCGGCCAAACAATCACACGCAGATTCAGAACGTCCAGGACGATCCGCCCGCATCATAGCGTGCCTGACAGCATTTTGGGATGGGGTCGCTCATTACTTAGGTTGAATTGCAAAATAAAAAATCGGCAATCCCCCTTGTCGCTGACAAATCGGTATTGACTTTGATCCGTTTTCTCATAAAGATAGAAAGACGTTTAGACGTCCAAACATCCGTTTTGGCGTGAAGGAATGGGTTGCAGGACAGGGAGAGAGCAGATGGGATTTCACAGCGCGCGTCAGGTTGAGGCACTCAACCAGAGTTTGGCGGATCTGGGTGGCGACATATCGGTCAGTTTCGAGTTTTTCCCGCCCAACAGCGAAGGGATGGAGAACACCCTCTGGCAGTCCATCGAGCGCCTGCAGGTGCTGGAGCCCAAATTCGTCTCTGTGACCTATGGCGCCAACTCGGGCACCCGGGACCGCACTCACAAGGTGATCAAGGACATCAAGGAGCGTACCGGCCTCATCGCCGCCCCGCACCTGACCTGTATCGACGCCAGCCGTGACGAGCTGCGCACCATTGCCCGTGACTACTGGAACAGCGGCATTCGTCACATCGTGGCCCTGCGCGGCGACTTGCCCCCCGGCCTCGACAAGCCTGACATGTATGCCACCGATCTGGTCGCCCTGCTGAAATCCGAAGCCGATTTCGACATCTCGGTCGCCGCCTATCCGGAAGGCCACCCCGAGGCCCGCAGTGCGCAATCCGACTTGCTGAACCTCAAGCGCAAGATAGATGCCGGTGCCAACCGGGCCATTACCCAGTTCTTCTTCGATGTGGAGACCTATCTGCGTTTTCGGGATCGCTGCGCTGCCATCGGTATCGATGCGGAGATCGTGCCGGGGATACTGCCGGTCTCCAACTACCAGACCCTGGCCAAGTTTGCTGGTTTCACCAATGTGAAAATCCCGCGCTGGATGCACCAGCGTTTCGAAGGGCTGGAAAACGATCAGATGACGCGCAACATGGTGGGAGCCAGCATTGCCATCGACCAGGTGCGTGTGCTGAGTCAGGAAGGGGTGAAGGATTTCCACTTCTATACCCTGAACCGCTCAGAGCTGACCTACGCCATCTGTCACACACTGGGTGTGAGGCCGAAAGGTCAGGCCTGATCCGCGGCTCTGATACAGAAAAGCCAATGAGTCTTCTCATTGGCTTTTTGTTTTGGGCGATAGTCAGGGCCGGGTTGGCTGGATCTCCCTGGGCTCGAGATCGATGACTGCATTGCCGGCAGCACCGGGATACTGGTGATAGCTCTGGTCCTGCTCCAGGGTATAGAAGGTGTCGAGGTAGTCGTCGTTGTTGGTCATCCAGGAGTCCGGGAGTGCCTTGACGATACGACCGCCAAGGTCGAGGAAGGGCAGGGCCTCGGGTACGCCACCCGCAGTGAAGCCGAGTTTGAGTGCGTCAATCAGGAGGGCGCTCAGCTCCTTGTAATTGACGTTGTCATCCTGCTCCATCATGACCACGTCGACGGCTCCCCAGCGGTAGCGATCCCAATAGACCAGGATCTGGTTGGGGGTGTAGTCGGTGTTGTCGTAGTCGAGATAGGGCATGTCGACGATATCTACCACGGGCTCGTCCCTGCCAGGATTGACCCCGGCCACGACGGCATAGACCTCGGCGGCGCCCAGCAGCCAGGGCTCCTGATCATCGTTGAGCCTGATCTTCTTGAGAATGCTGGTCTTGAGGGGGGGGTGTTGCTGGTGGCACGGGGCGTCACCTGCATGTCGGCGGCAGCCAGCGCCTTTCGCATCACCTTCAGGCCGGCATTCTTGGCTTTGACCGGATCGGCCTCCACCACCAGTACCGGCCGCGCCGGCGGCTGGTTCACATCGAGATAGATCGGGCTGCCGGCGCTGTCGAACGCCTCGATGGCGCTCCAGCTCTTTTCGTCACCACTTGGTATGTAGGCAACCAGTGGCTCCACCCCTTGTTGCAGTGCATCCGCCTGATCCGGATTGGCCAGCCGCAGTTGCATCAGCTCCCTGACCTCGCCATCCAGCCCTTGCCGACTGATGGCCGCCCGGTTGGCATCCCGAGCCTGGCGCTTCAGGCGCAGGCTGGCCTTTGGCAGCAGGTTGGGTAGCGGGCTCTGGTATTCCTGATTGTTCAGGAGTGGCAGCAGGTTCTTCTGCTGCAGCGCGATCTGGCGTGCCAGCTCCCGATCGGTGTCGGCAGCCTGGGCCGTGGTGGCACCCAGCAGTGCCAGTAACAAAATGACAGCCTGATTCCTCATCTTCGTTCTCCAGTATTGAGTCTGACAACGGCGCTTGTCGGGAAGGATCTGCGCCGTTTTCTCACTAGAAAGGAATAAGGTTCATATGTGAACGCTCTTCTCAGGATTATGTGCTGCGTCTCACCGGAGTCTCCCCAGATGGTCAGGTCAGGCGCGGAGCCGGTTGACTTGATGCAATGTCACTCCGATCAGCAATCCCCAGCAGGCAGACCCGACCCCGAGCAGGGTGATCCCCGAGGCAGTCACGAGGAAAGTCAGTAGCGCGGCTTCCCGCTCCTCGTCCTGCTGCAAGGCGCTGTGCAAGCTGCTGCCTATGGTGCCGAGCAGCGCCAGCCCGGCCACGCAGGTGACCAGCACCGCAGGGAATGCGCTGAACAGGGCAACCACGGTGGCACCGAAACAGCCTGTGAGCAGGTAGAAACATCCAGCCCACACGGCAGCAGGCCAGCGTCGAGTGGCATCGTGATCCACTTCCTTGCCCATGCAGATGGCGGCTGTGATGGCGGCCAGGTTGAAGGCATAGCCGCCAAACGGTGCCAGCAGCACGCCGATGAATCCGGTCCAGCCAATCAAGGAAGAAGTGGCCGGTTGATAGCCGTGGGCGCGCAGGATGGCAATGCCCGGCATGTTTTGCGAGGTCATGGTAACGAGAAAGAGCGGGAGTGCGATGCCGAGCAGGGCGTCGATGGAAAAGGCTGGCGAGATCCAGACCGGGGTGGAAAGTTGCCAGTGAACCTCGTTGAGTTGCAGCTCGCCCCTCAGGGTGCAGAGCAGCATGCCGGCCGCCAGGACCAGCATCATGGTGTAGCGGGGCCAGAGGTGGCGACCCAGCAAGAAAGCCAGTAGCAAGGTGCCAAGCAGCAGAGGATCTTGCGGTGCCACCTTGAAGAGATCCAGCCCGAACCTGAGCAAGACTCCGGCCAGCATGGCGGCCGCCAGGGGGGCGGGAATGTGACGCATCAGCCTGTCGAACCAGCCGCTGATACCGCAGAGGGTGATCAGCAGTGAAGAGATGATGAAGGCGCCGATGGCCTCCGCCAGACTGAAGTTCCCCAGGCTGGTGATGAGCAGGGCGGCACCCGGGGTAGACCAGGCCGTCAAGACAGGCATCCGGTAATAGAGGGAGAGGCCGATGCAGCTGACCCCCATGCCGATACCCAGTGTCCATAACCAGGAAGAGACCTGGGCTGCATCGGCACCAGCGGCCGTGGCGGCCTGGATGATCAAGACGACAGAACTCGTGTAACCCACCAATACGGCGATGAGTCCCGCGACCATGTGGGGGAGGGCTAGGGGCATGGGAAACTTCCTTGTGGATGCTGATAGCTTGTGCGCTATTGCGTACAATGTGGTTTTGACTATAACGCTGTGCGTTATGGCGCACAATATGGCTCAAAGAAATCGGAGAACAGATGCAGGAGATGAGTCGCTATCTGGCCCAGCGATTGAAAGGGCTGCGCACTGAAAGAGGATGGAGCCTGGATATGGCCGCCCGTGAAACGGGGGTGAGCAAGGCCATGCTGGGACAGATCGAGCGAGGTGAATCCAGTCCGACGGTGGCAACATTGTGGAAGATTGCCACCGGTTTTCGGGTCTCTTTCTCCAGTTTCATTGAGCCGACACCAGCGGCGCAGGGAGAGACGGTATACCGTATTGCCGATGATATTCGACAGCAGCCGGCGGGAGAGGGGATGCAGGTTGCCCCGCTTTTCCCCTATGAGGCCCGCTTTGGTTTCGAGTTGTTCGAACTGACCCTGCTACCTGGCTACCAGCGGGAGTCAGAACCCCATGAACCCGGGGTGACCGAACATGTCATCGTCATCAGCGGTGTGATGGAGGTGCTGGTGGACGGGGCGTGGCGTTCCCTCGATCAGGGTGAGGCCGTCCGGTTTGCAGCGGATCGTCCCCATGGCTATCGCAATCTTGGGGTCGCTCCCGCCATCTTCCACAATCTGATCCACTATCCGGCCATGGCCACGCGATGACTAGCCGGGGCGGCCATCCGCCCTGGGACTGGTCAGTATGGGGGTATAAACCCAGATGAACAGACCGTAGGCGGCAACCCAGCTCCATCCGCTGAGGTTCCATCCCGTGAGGGTGAGATTTGGCCAAAAGAGAGGGAGCAAGACCCGCAACAGCGCGGACAGGATCACCAGTGCAAATGCCGCCGTGATCCTGCGTCCTATCTGCAGGGCTCTGCCACTGTGTCCGAGGGATACACGGGCTATCATCCCGAGGATCATGGCCCCCATGCTGCCCGCGCTGAACAGATGGCTGGCCAGTGACAAGGCAATCGGCCAGCCAGCCGTGCGTGCCGCCAGGGCGGTCAGCCCCAGTGGGATAAAGAGGTAGGCCAGGTGAAGCGACCACAGCAGGGGCTGGGCCAACGTGGTTCCGGGTCGCCAGCGCAGCTGCCTGTAGAGGTGAGCCCCTGCCGCCACTATATATAGAGGGAACATCTGAATTCCGATGACCCACTGTGTCGGGAGCACCAACCAGAGCAGCAGGATGAGCCACAGAGACGCGAGGGCAATGCGCTCCAGCCACGGCAGTGGTAATGCTTTTTCCGTCCCAGTGGCTCTGGCGGTAAAGAAGGGAATGACACGTCCTCCCATGACGGCAATCAGGGTCGTGAAGAGGAGCACGGTTGCAAGCAGGATATGTTCCACCAATGGCCATTCGGCATGCCACCGCCAGCAAGCGGTATTGAGCAGGGTCAACACGAGAAGCAGGGGAACAAAAAAGAGATTGCGCCACTGGCGCGTCACTATGATGGGTCTGGCGAGGAACCACGTACAGAGGGGCAACCAGGCCAGGTCCATGACCATCAGAGTGACATTGCTTTCTCCAAACCAGGGGAGCAGGCCTCTCGGGATGGCCCACAATCCCACGACCAGTGCCAGCGGCCAACCGCGTACACCTGGGTGAGCGGTCCAGTTCTGGACGGCGGTAAGCAGAAAACCCGCCACTATGGCGGCACCAAAGCCGAACAACATTTCATGTGCATGCCACCAGATGGGGTTGCTAATCCCGGGCAGAGCGAACCAGCCGTTGAGTTGCCCCAGCCAGCCCAGCATCGCCAAAGCCGAGAACAAGGCGCCAAACAGGAAGAAAGGCCGAAACCCGAGGCGGAACAGAGGAACGATTCTCTCCTCTTTGCGGCTATCCAGGATCTGGTGCATGAATGAAACCTTAATTGAACATTTGAAAAGCCAATTATAAAGTGGCTTTTCAAATGTTCAATTTAAATCCAATGACAGCCCGAAATGGTGGTGACGCGAACGAAACAGAACCGCTTTGCTGCATATCTGAGCGAACGGTTCTTCTCGGTGAAAAAGCCCTTGTCATCCCGGCGCGGCTCCCTATAATGCGCCCCTACCAGCACGGCGGACCACGCCGAACTGATGAGCCAGCTTCCTAGCGAAGTGGGCGCCGAAAGAAAAGCGAAAACAACCGCTTGACTTTCGAAGTGAGGAGCGTAAGATGCGCATCCTCAACGCGACAAGCGTGACGCTCTTTAACAATTTGAATCAAGCAATCTGTGTGGGCACTCACAGCATCGAGCATCAAAAACAATTTTTGATATCAATGTCTGATGAAGTGACCAAAGCAACGAAAGTTGCAGCAGTTAATTCAGCAATTCATTGAGCCGCCTTAACAGGCAACCAAACTTAAATTGAAGAGTTTGATCATGGCTCAGATTGAACGCTGGCGGCAGGCCTAACACATGCAAGTCGAGCGGCAGCGGGAAAGTAGCTTGCTACTTTTGCCGGCGAGCGGCGGACGGGTGAGTAATGCCTGGGAAA
>NZ_JAGKRH010000127.1:0-23425 GCF_017939245.1 Aeromonas sp. PrichA-15
GTATAACCTGGCCAGAAGGAGGCAATATCAATATGATGCACGGCGACAGCAGGGTGATGGTGGTGGTGTGTTTGGAGACAGCCAGTTTACCAGCACCCTGTCTGTCAACTTCCACTTCCCCAAGATCCCGCGAAGAACCTTTTTTTATGGCCATGGAAGGGCGTTGCCCGGTCAGCCGAGGGGTTCCACCAGCAGGATGTGGGAGTCGGCCCCCACCACCTTGACCCGGCTGCCGGCCGGCAGCGGCGCGTTGCAGCGCACCGTCCAGACGGTGTCGTCCAGATGCACCCGGCTCATCCCCTGGCTGACCTCGTCCAGCAGGGTCAGCTCGCGGCCCATGTAGCTTTGCATCCGCTCGTTGATGGGAGCGGCGGCATCCAGCCCGGAGCGATCCCGGCGATGCTGCCAGCGCCACCAGGCCCAGGTGGTGAGCAGGGATTGCAGGGCGAAGAGCAGCAACTGCGCCTGCCAGCCGAAGGGCCAGACCAGCAGCAAGAGTCCCACCTCCAGGGCGGCGATGCCGGTCCAGAGCAGGAAGCCCACCGACCCCATCACCTCGATGGCCAGCAGCACGAAGCCGAGCCCCAGCCAGTGCCAGTGGGTCAGCCCCTCGAACAGGGCTGTCATGATTTGCCCGCCTTGCCGTCTTTGTTGAACAGCTCGGCCATGCCCGCCACCGAGCCTATCAGGCTGCCCGCTTCCAGGGGCATCATGATGATCTTGCTGTTGGGGCCTTCACCGATGCGGGCCAGGGCCTCGGTGTATTTCTGGGCCACGAAGTAGTTGATGGCCTGCATGTCGCCCTCGGCGATCGCCTGGGAGACCATGTGGGTCGCCTTGGCTTCCGCCTCGGCGGCCCGCTCCCGCGCTTCAGCGGCGAGGAAGGCGGCCTGACGTTCACCCTCGGCTTTCAGGATCTGGGACTGCTTCTCCCCCTCGGCCTTCAAGATCTTGGACTGGCGCACCCCTTCGGCCTCCAGCACCTCGGCCCGCTTCTGGCGCTCGGCCTTCATCTGGGCGTTCATGGCTTCCACCAGGGCGAGGGGCGGGCGCACATCCTTGATCTCGATCCGGGTCACCTTGATGCCCCAGGGGGCGGTGGCGGCATCCATGGTGCGCAGCAGCTTCTCGTTGATGGTGTCGCGCTGGGAGAGCATTTCGTCCAGCTCCATGGCGCCGAGCACGGTCCGCATGTTGGTCATGGTGAGATTGCGGATGGCACTGGTGAGATCATTGACCTCGTAGCCCGCCTTGCGGGCATCCACCACCTGCACGAAGCTGATGGCGTCGATGGTGACGTTGGCGTTGTCCCGGGAGATCACCTCCTGGGCCGGGATGTCCAGCACCTGCTCCATCATGATGATCTTGTGACCGATGCGGTCGATGTAGGGGATCAGCAGGTTGAGGCCCGGGGAGAGGGTGCGGGTGTAGCGGCCGAAGCGCTCCACGGTCCAGTTGTAACCCTGGGGCACTATCTTGATGCCGGCACTCAGGGTGGCGAGTACCAGGAATATGAAGATCCCCAATACAATCAATGACTCATTCATGATTAAGCTCCTTATGAAACACTTTCACTAGCCTAGGGTCTGGTGCCATCCACCACAAGCAGATTCGCTTCTCTATTGCCGCCACACGGCTTTACTAATTACCAAAACGCATTAAAGAGCATTTTTTATTATTTTGAGGGATAAGCGCTCCTGCCTATAGTCGCCCCAGATGTCGCGATGCCGAGGAGCGGGCCCTGATGGATTATTTACCTATGTTTGCCAGGTTGGAAGGCCGCCCGGTACTGCTGGTGGGCGGGGGTGAGGTTGCCCTGCGCAAGGCGCGCCTGCTGCTGGCGGCAGGTGCCCGGATCACCCTGGTCTCTCCCGCGCTCGAGCCCGAGTTCCATGAATTTGCCGGTCGCTTCACCCATGTGGTGGCGCGTTTCGACCCGGCCCACCTGGCAGGGCAGATCCTGGTGGTGGCCGCGACCGACGATCTCGAGGTCAATGCCCTGGTCTGCCAGAGCGCCACCGAGCGCGGTCTGTTCGTCAACCTGGTGGATGACCCCGAGCGCTCCAGCTTTATCTTCCCCTCCATCATCGATCGCAGCCCCATCGTGGTGGCCGTCTCCAGCGGCGGCAAGGCCCCCGTGCTGGTGCGCCTGTTGCGCGAGCGGCTCGAGAGCCTGCTGCCCCGCCATCTTGGCGGTCTGGCGGAGCTCTCCGGCCGGGTGCGCCGCCGGGCCAAGCAGGTGCTGGCCTCCCTCTCCGATCGCCGCCGCTTCTGGGAGCGCGCCTTTGCCTCCAACACCCTGGCCGGTCTGATTGAGAAAGCCGATTGGCAGGGTGCCGAGCAGTGGCTGAACGAGGGACTGGACAAAGCCCGTACCGAAGTGGGCGAAGTGGTGCTGGTGGGGGCGGGCCCGGGGGATCCTGGCCTGCTGACCCTCAAGGCGCTGCAACAGATCCAGCAGGCCGAAGTGGTGCTCTATGACCAGCTGGTCTCCCCCGAGATCCTGGACCTGGTGCGCCGCGACGCCACCCTGGTGTCGGTCGGCAAGAAGGCGGGGGCCCATAGCGTGCCCCAGGAAGAGACCAACCGCCTCTTGGTGGAATATGCCAAAGCGGGCAACCGGGTGGTGCGCCTCAAGGGGGGGGATCCCTTCATGTTCGGCCGTGGTGGCGAGGAGCTGGAAGTGCTGGCAGAGGAGGGCATTCCCTTCTCCGTGGTGCCCGGCATCACCGCCGCCGCCGGTGCCACCGCCTATGCGGGGATTCCGCTCACCCACCGCGACCATGCCCAGAGCGCCGTCTTCATCACCGGCCACTGCCAGAAGGAGGGCAAGGAGCCCGACTGGCAGCAGCTTGCGGCCACCAACCAGACCCTGGTCATCTACATGGGGCTGATGCGCTCCGAGCATATCCAGCAGCAACTGGTGAGCCATGGCCGACGCGCCGCCACCCCCATCGCCATCATCGAGCGGGGCACCACGGCCCGTCAGCGGGTGCTGACCGGCACCTTGGCGGATCTGGCCGAGCTGGCCCAGCAGGCGGTGAGCCCGTCGCTTATCGTCATCGGTGAAGTGGTGGCCCTGCGCCAGCAACTCGCCTGGTTTGGCGAACAGGGGCAAGGGCAGGAAGCAAAAAGCGGCCACGAGCTCAAGCTGGTGAGCCTGGCCTGAGAGGCGAGACCCGAATCGATTTGACGGTGCGGCCAAGGCGGCACCGAACTGAACCAACACCGCGCCCCGAGCAGGTGCGATAGCAATGAACCGAGGACCCAGACATGGACCGTGAAAGACTGACCCAACTGCAGCCATCCGATGCACAGAGCATCCGTGCAGGTGTCACCCGCGAGCGACTGACTCACCTGCAGCAACTGGAAGCCGAGAGCATCCATATCATCCGCGAGGTGGCCGCCGAATTTGAAAACCCGGTGATGATGTACTCCATCGGCAAGGACTCCTCCGTCATGCTGCACCTGGCCCGCAAGGCCTTCTATCCGGGCAAGATCCCCTTCCCCCTGCTGCACGTGGACACCAACTGGAAGTTCAAGGAGATGATCAAGTTCCGGGACGAGACCGCCAAAAAGTTCGGGCTGGATCTCATCGTCCACAAGAACCCGGACGGTCTGGCCATGGACATCAACCCCTTCGTGCACGGCAGCAGCAAGCACACCGACATCATGAAGACCGAGGGGCTCAAGCAGGCGCTCAACAAATACGGCTTCGATGCCGCCTTCGGTGGTGCCCGTCGCGACGAGGAGAAATCCCGTGCCAAGGAGCGTGTCTACTCCTTCCGCGACAAGTCCCACCGCTGGGATCCGAAGAACCAGCGCCCGGAGCTGTGGCGCGTCTACAACAGCCAGGTCAACAAGGGGGAGAGCATCCGTGTCTTCCCGCTCTCCAACTGGACCGAGCTGGACATCTGGCAATACATCTATCTCGAGAACATCGACATAGTCCCGCTCTACTTCGCGGCCATGCGCCCCGTGGTGGATCGCGGCGGCATCAAGATCATGGTGGATGACGATCGCATGCCCATCGGCCCGGAAGACGAAGTGAAGCAGGAGCTGGTGCGCTTCCGTACCCTCGGCTGCTACCCGCTGACCGGGGCCATCGAATCCAATGCCACCACCCTGCCGGAGATCATCGAAGAGATGCTGATCACCACCTCGAGCGAGCGGCAAGGGCGGCTCATCGACCACGATCAGGCAGGCTCCATGGAGCAGAAGAAGCGTCAGGGCTATTTCTAAAAAAATGTTCTAAGGAATCGCAACATGAACAACCACATTCAGACCGCCATCAGCGAACAGGGCATTGAAGCCTACCTGCACGCCCAGCAGCACAAGAGCCTGCTGCGTTTTCTCACCTGCGGCAGCGTGGACGACGGCAAGAGCACCCTCATCGGCCGCCTGCTGCACGACTCCCAGCAGATCTATGAAGATCAACTGAAGGCACTGGAGTCCGACAGCCAGAAGCTCGGCACCACCGGCGAGAAGCTGGACCTGGCCCTGCTGGTGGACGGCCTGCAGGCGGAGCGCGAGCAGGGCATCACCATCGACGTGGCCTATCGCTATTTCTCCACCGCCAAGCGCAAATTCATCATCTCGGACACCCCGGGCCATGAGCAGTACACCCGCAACATGGCCACCGGCGCCTCCACCTGCGATCTGGCCATCATCCTGATCGACGCCCGCAAAGGGGTGCTGGATCAGACCCGCCGCCACAGCTTTATCGCGAGCCTGCTCGGCATCAAGCAGTTCGTGGTGGCAGTGAACAAGATGGACCTGGTGGAGTTCAGCCAGGAGGTGTTCGAGCGCATCAGCTTGGAGTACCGCGAATTCTCCAAGAAGCTCAGCGTCGACACCATCCACATCGTGCCGGTCTCGGCCCTGGACGGTGACAACGTGGTGAACCCGAGCGACAAGCTGGCCTGGTATCAGGGCGAGACCCTGCTCTCCTTGCTGGAGTCTGCCGAAGTGGAGCGCGAGCTGGAGCGTCACCCGGTGCGCCTGCCGGTGCAGTACGTGAACCGCCCCAACCTCGATTTTCGCGGCTTCGCTGGCACGCTCGCCTCCGGCATCCTGCGGGTGGGCGACAAGCTTGCCGTGCTGCCGTCCGGCAAAGAGAGCACGGTGACCCGCATCGTCACCTTCGACGGGGATCTGGAGTACGCCCTGCCGGGTCAGGCCATCACGGTCACCTTCGCGGACGAGATCGACATCAGCCGGGGCGACCTGCTGGTGGATGCGGCGAAAAAGCCCCAGGTGACCCAGAACGTGCTGGCTCACATCGTCTGGATGGGGGAAGAGTCCCTGCAACCGGGCCGGGTCTATGACGTCAAGCTTGCCACCAAGAAGAGCCGCGGCCAGGTGGAGGCCATCCGCCACCGCATCGAGATCAACAAGCTCGACGAGCTGCCCGCCTCCGAGCTCAAGCTCAACGAGATCGGCCTGTGCGAATTCAGCCTGACCGACCCGGTGGCGTTCGACCCCTACAAGGAGATCCGCGACACCGGCAGCTTCATCCTCATCGACCGGCTGACCAACGTCACCGTCGGTGCCGGCATGATAGTGGAAGGGCTGGCGGCCAAGGTGATGGCAGGGCAATACAGCGAGTTCGAAGTGGAGCTCAACGCCCTGGTGCGCAAGCACTTCCCCCACTGGCAGGCGCTGACCATCAGCAACGATTCCGGCAAGGAGTAAGCCCATGACCTGGCAACAATCCCTGGTGCTGGGTCTGCTGGCTGCCCTCGTCGCCCTGCTGATCCAGGGCAAACTCCGGCCGGCGCTGCTCTTCTCGGGCGCCGTGCTCATCACCTACCTGAGCGGCCTGGCGGACATCAACGCCGTGGTGGCGGGCTACACCAACAGTGCCCTGCTGACCCTGGTGTTGCTGCTGCTGGTGTCGCTCGCGGTGGAGAAGACCCGGGTCATGAGCTGGTTTGCCAATCTGGTGGGCACCGGCTCCTTCAACAAGGTGCTGGTGAAGGTGTGGTTTTCCACCGCCTTCCTGTCGGCGTTCGTCAACAACACCGCCGTGGTGGCGTCCATGCTGGGGGCGGTCAAACGCAACCCCAACCATGCGCCCTCCCGGCTGCTGTTGCCCATGTGCTTCGCGGCGACCTTTGGCGGCGTGCTGACCCTGATCGGCACCTCCACCAACCTCATCGTCAACAGCTTCCTCATCAAGATGGGGGCCAAGCCGCTCGGCATGTTCGACTTCTTCATGGTGGGGGCGGGGACTCTGCTGACCGGCCTGGTGGCCGTGCTGCTGTTTGCCCGCCACCTGCCGGAGCAGGACACCGAGATGAGCCGGGAATCCGGCTATTTTCTCGAAGCCAAGGTGGGCCCCGGCTCGCCGATGGCCGGGCGCAGCGTCAAGGAGAACGGCCTGCGCAGCCTGAAAAGCCTTTATCTCGCCGAGATCATCCGGGGCAACCAGGTGATCTGCCCCGTGCAGCCGGAACACGAGCTGCACGAGGGGGACATGCTGCTGTTCTGTGGCGACGTGGAGAGCGTCGGCGTGTTGCAGGAGCTCAAGGGGCTGGATCTCTACGGCCAGCATCGCCTCAACGGCCAGCACCTGGTGGAGGTGATCGTCAGCCACAGCTCGCGCCTGGTGGGTCAGACCATCAAGGATGCGGAGTTTCGTACCCACTTCGATGCGGTGGTGCTGGCGGTGCGCCGGGGCGAGACCCAGCTCACCGGCGGCCTCGGCCAGATTGAACTGCACGCAGGGGACACCTTGCTGCTGGCCCCCGGCCCCAAGTTTGCGGGCAACAAGTCCCTCTCCCGGGAGTTCGTGGTGGTGAGCGGGCTGGAGGCCTCCACCCGGCTCGATGCCACGCGCAGCGCCGCCGTGGTGGCGGGGTTCCTTGGGGTGCTGACCCTGTCGGTGCTCGATCTGGTGCCGCTGTTCAAGGGCTTGCTGGTGATGTTGGTGGTGCTGCTCTTCTCCCGCATCCTGACCCTGGACGAGATCCGCCGCCGCTTTCCGCTGGATATCTGGCTGGTGGTGGGCGGGGCGCTGGCTATCGCCGATCAGCTGGAAAAAAGCGGCCTGGCCAAGCTCATCGCCGACTGGCTGATGGGGGAGTTCAACGGCGCCAGCCCCATCATCGCCTTTATCAGCATCTACCTGTTTACCCTGGTGCTGACCGAACTGATGAGCAACAACGCCGCTGCGGCCCTGGCCTTCCCCATGGGTTACCAGCTGGCGCTCAGCATGGATGTCTCGACCATGCCGTTCATTCTGGCGGTGCTGTTCGGGGCGAGCTCCAGCTTTATCCTGCCCTACGGCTACCAGACCAACCTGATGGTCTATGCGGCGGGCAACTACAAGATGCCGGACTACCTCAAGCTGGCACTGCCGGTCTCCCTGGCTTACAGCCTCGGGGTGATCGTCATGGTGCCCCTGCTGTTTCCGTTTTAAGGCGGCGCAACTGGGGGCCAGGTGCCTTGCAGGGAATAGGAATACACGACGACCATGGCCCCCGTCAGTGGCGAGTGGCCAGAGGCTGAGCTCAAGGAGCCAGACCGTTTCAGCATTGAGGCGCGAGCGCCAAGCAAGGAGTTTTGGATGAGCAATATCGTGTGGCATGCCCATGCCGTCGACAAACAGAGCCGGGCCGAGCAGAAGGGACAGAAGCCGCTGGTGATCTGGTTCACCGGCCTCTCCGGGGCGGGCAAGTCCACCCTCGCGGGAGCCTTGGAGCAGGCGCTGGCGGCCTCGGGCAAGCACACCTATCTGCTGGATGGGGACAATGTGCGCCACGGCCTGTGCGGCGATCTGGGCTTCGATGACGCCGCCCGTCAGGAGAATATCCGCCGGGTCGGCGAAGTGGCAAAACTGATGGTGGATGCGGGCCTTATCGTGCTCACCGCCTTTATCTCGCCGTTTCGTGCCGAGCGGGAGCTGGTGCGCAATCTCGTGGGTGAAGGGGAGTTTGTCGAGGTGTTTGTCGATGCGCCCCTTAGCGTGTGCGAAGAGCGCGACCCCAAGGGGCTCTACAAAAAGGCGCGGGCCGGGGAGATCACGAATTTTACCGGTATCGACTCCGCCTACGAGGCGCCGGAGCAGCCGGAAATTCATCTGCTTAACTCCGGCAAGCCGGTCGAGGTGTTGGTGGATGAGCTGCTGACCGCCCTGAGGCAGCGGGGGTTGAGCGAGTAAGGTTGATTGTCCGTGCTGAATATCAATAAACAAGAGGGTGTAGCCCCTTGTTTATTGATTGTAAGCAATACCCTAGGGAAAGTGCGAACAAGTATCCCACGAACAAAAAATGAAAATTTTAGTCATTTAATATCAATGGGTTACCAGTAAATGCTCTCGTGCCATATGACTTATTCGCACCTTCCTTAGGGAAGAGGGATCGGGCGATTTCTCGGGTAAGATCAATAAATTGGGGGGGGCAGCGGGGCCTGCGTCAGATTGGATAAGAAGGCTCTCAAGGTGCAACGCTTTCCCGCTTTCCCGCTTTCCCGCTTTCCCGCTTTCCCGCTTTCCCGCTTTCCCGCTTTCCCGCTTCCCGCTTCCCGCTTCCCGCTTCCCGCTTCCCGCTCAACGCTCAAGGCCTAACGCCCAATATTCACGGTGTATGGATGGGGGAGTGAGGTCATTGCCCTGCCGAGGGTCATGCGGTGCAGCCGAGAGGGTCGGCCTGGCAAGGGCGAGCAGGTGGTTGGGAGGGGGCGAAAGACCCGCGGGTTCAGTCGAGGACTCGAATTTGAAACCCGCTCAGACGCCCATGCACCACCCAAAAGAGGGGCCCGCTGCCGGTGACGGCAGGGGCCCGTTTTTATTGTTAGCGCACGGTCTTTGGGTCTGGTTTGCTCCGTGAAGGCTTAGCGGGCCAGCAGAGGTTGGCCGCTGGTCAGGGCGGTGCTGGTTGGCCGGGTGGCGGGATGCTGCTGGAACTGGCGTACCAGCCGCTCCAGATCCCCGAGCTGCTTCACGAGGGCAATGATGCCCTGCACGGCGTGGCGGCTGCCCTGGCTGGAGTCGTCGGCCAGACGCTTGATGTCCAGCACGCTGTGGTGGATGTCCTGGGTGACCAGGGACTGCTCCTGCACCGCCTGGGCTATCTGGTTGCTGCCTGCGGTCACCTGCAACAGGCGTTCGCTGATCTGTTGCAGGATATCGCCAGTGGCGGCGGCCTTGAGGCGGCAACTGGCGGAGAGCTGTTCCCCTTGCGCCATGGCCTGCTGGGCATCGTCGGCGCTGGCCTGCAAGAGGCTTATCATCTGCTGGATCTCGCCGGTGGAGGATTGGGTCTTGATGGCCAGGGTGCGGATTTCGTCCGCCACCACCGAGAAGTCGCGACCGGACTCGCCCGCCCGGGCCGCCTCGATGGCCGCATTGAGGGCCAGCAGGTTGGTCTGGTTGGCGATGTTGTTGATGACGTCCAGGATGCCGTCGATGGCGCGGCACTGGCTGGCCAGCACCTCTATCACGGCGCGGGAGGTGAGCAGCTCGCCGTGAACCCCTTCCACCGCCGCCACGGTATCGAGCACGCTGCGATTGCCCTCCCGAAACAGCACGGCGGTGTTGTCCAGGCTGTCCGAGGAGGCGCTCGAGCTGTGGGAGACCTCGCGAATGGACGCCGTCATCTCGGTGATGGCGGTCGCGACCTGGTTGGTCTGGGCCTGCTGTTGCTGCAGGTTGCCGGTGATGGACTCGGCATTGTTCAGATCCGTCTGCGCCGCCTGCACGATCTGCTGGCAGGTCTGCTGGGTGCGGGCCAGCACCGCATTGAACTCGGCCTGGTTCATCTTCATGGCGAGTTCGACGGCAGCTAGGCGATCGACCCGGCCGGTATACAGCAGTTGCATCAAGGGGTTGTCGAAACGGTGGCGGGCCAGGGTCTCCAGCCGGGCGAGGCGCCGGGAGAGGGTCTGGCAGATGACGAGCGCAACCACCAGGGGCAGGGCGCCGATGAGCAGAGGCCAGCCCGGGCCGTGCTGATAGCCGAGGGTGACCAGACTGGCCAGCAACGCCATCAGGCAGAGGTGGATCCCCAGGGTGTGGCAGCAGGGAGGCAGGCGCAGGGCCCGGGGGGTCTTGCCGCGGCGCATTTCTTCATAGACCCGCTCCGCACGCTGCTTGATCGCGTCGTCCGGCGCCGTGCGCACCGACTGGTACTCCACCACCTTGCCGCTTGCGTCCTGAATGGGGGTGACGAAGGCGTTGACCCAGTAGTGATCCCCGTTCTTGCAGCGGTTCTTGACCGGGCCCATCCAGCTTTTGCCTTCCCGCAGATGGCGCCACATGTCGGCAAACGCCTGGGGCGGCATGTCGGGGTGGCGGACCAGGTTGTGGGGTGCCCCTTGCCGCTCCTCCAGGGTGAAGCCGGCTATCTGGCAGAACTCGTCGTTGGCATAGGTGATGCGGCTCTCCAGATCCGTGGTGGAGATCAGGTTCTGGTGCAACGGGTAGAGGCGCTCACGCTGGGTAACGGGTTGATTGACTCTCATGGTACTTCCTGCCTGACAGAGGAAAGAGAGTCTGGTTGCAATTCGTACACCAGAGTGCCCAAAACCGCTTAAATTGCGCTCTATATGTCTCTTTTGTGCTCAAAACCCGTAGTGGGGGGAACATGGCCCGGGCTCGCGTCCGCCCCTGCCGTCAGGATTCGCTTTTTGGGAGCCGTTTTGGCAATGGCAGGGCGGGTTTCGCAATTTGGCAAGGCGGGGCCGGGGCCTCCGCCAGCCTCAGGCGGGCAGATCCGGCTCGCTGACCGGGGCCGGCATCTGAGTCTCTATCTGCAGGTGGGTGGAGAGCAGGGTCTTCAGATCCTGCAGGTACTCCTCCAGGGGGGGCTCGTCCAGCAGCAGGGCAAGCTCGTTGCCGATGGGGGTGAGCCGGTAATAGAGCAGGGTGAGGTTGCTCTGGCGTTGGCGCAGACGCCAGCGCTGGTTGCCAAAGGCCAGCTCGACCCCGTCGGCGGGCAGGGGGCCGGATTCGAGCTCGCCACGGTGCAGCAGCCCGAGATCGCACAGCAGCAGCAGGGCGCTGTAGGGCACCCGGTATTTGCCGAGCCCCATCCGGGTGACCTTGGCGCGACTGAGCAGGCTGGCCCCCTTGTGCATACCCAGCAGCAGGCGCTGCTCGTCGCTGCCCTCGTAGTGGCAGGAGAGGGCGCAGATGCGCTGGAACAGCTGGGCTTCGCGCTGGGTCATCTCCTTGAGGGTGTTGAGGGCCCGGATGGAGAAGCGGCCCGGGGTGGCGACTTCCAGGGCGAAGATGCGGCCCCACAACTGCTGCATGGGGGTCATGCTGATGTCTTCGGCCAGTTGCAGGAAGCGGGTGAGCCAGTCGCTGTCTATCTCGCCGCCGGCGGCGGTCTCTTCGCAGTGGCGCGCGGCCATCACCATGATGGATTCCAGATTGCGCTGGCGGGTGGCCTGCTCCGCCAACTGGCGGAAGGTGGCGCGCTGCTCGAAGGTGCTGTCGCTGTTGCGGGTGAGCATGCCATCGATGCCGCGGCTGCGGGCCAGGCGCAGGGTCTGCTCCTGGCTGCTCAGGATGGAACTCTCTTTTTTGGGGGGCAGGTCAGCCATGCTGGCTCCGTGATGGCAAGGTCTGGTAGTGAATGTTACTCCAACCAGATCCATGAACAATCCCTTTGCCGGGGTCGTCACGGGATAAAAAAAATGGCCTCCCGGGGGAGGCCATCAGGGGCTCACTCTTCGTAGACGCTGACCTCGACCGCGTCCATGGAGTAGGAGGCGGTGGCCATCTCGTGGCTGGAGCTGACGGTGTGCATCTTGCCCTTGACCCAGATGGCGTCCCAGAGGTCATCCACCGGCGCCCCTTTGGGGTAGCTCACGTAGATCACCTGGTTGGTGGGCGGGGGCGGCACGTGAATGCAGGCGCCGAAGTAGGGGACCAGCAGGAAGGCGGTGATGGTCTTGGCATCCCCTTCCAGGGGCACCACGAACCCGGGGATCCGCACCTCCTGATTGTCCAGCTTCTTGTTGACGCCCCCCACCGGCTGCGGCACCGAGGAGAAGTCGCCATCATGGCTGACCTGGGGCGGTGGCAGCAGTTTTTCCCCCTCCGGGATGAGGATATCCCAGTCGATGGTCTTGTAATCTGCAGCCATGGCAGGTAGCACCAGCAGGCTGGCCAGCAGCGCCACTATTTTCCACTTCATCATCTGTTCTTCTCTCTTGGTCGGATGCGTCGGGTCAGACGCGAATGCTCATGCCGTCGCTCAGGCTGTAGCGGTAAGCGCGGGCGGCAGGCAGCAGCCCGATCACCATGCCCGCCAGCCAGACCAGGCCCAGCAGTTGCCACTCATAGGCGCTCGGCAGACCCAGGCTCATTTGCAGGCCATAGTGGCTGAGCAGCCAGGGGCTAGCAAGCCCCTGACCGAGATAGAGCGCGGCCACCCCGAGGGCGATGCCCGCCGTGGTGAGCGCCATCGCCTCCAGCGCCAGCAGCAGGAAGAGGTGGGCAGGGCCCGCCCCCAGGGAGCGCAGAATGGCGAGCTCGCGGCGCCGCTCGTTGAGGCCGGCGAGCAGGGTGGTCAGCATGCCGATGAGGCCCGCCACCACCACGAAGCCCGCGATCACCGACAGGGCGGTCTCCGCCACGCTCATCAGCCCCCAAAGCTCCTGCAGGGCGGCTCCCGGCAGGATGGCCATCAGGGGCTCTTTGGGATAGGTGTTGACGCTGCGCTGCAACTGGAACGCCAGGATCCGGTTGCTCAGCCCCACCATGAAGGCGGTGATGGTCTTGGGGGTGAGATCCAGCGCCATCGCCTGTTCCGGGGTCACGTTCTTGCTGTGACGACCGGTGTCCCAGCCCAGATGGATCGCCTCTATGCCCGCCAGCGGCACATGGATGGTGCGATCGATGGGGGTGCCGGTGGGGGCCAGGATCCCCACCACCTTGAACGGCATGTTGTCGTGCTGGCTGAACGAGGTGTTGCCGGCGCCATGGGCGATGACGATGGATTGATCCAGGTGATAGCCGAGCTTTTCGGCCACCTGGGCACCCAGCACCGCTTCAAACGGTGTTTCGAAGGGGCGACCTTCGCGCAGGACGAGCGCCTGCTGCTGGCCGTACTTCAGGTGGGTGAAGTAGTCCCCGTTGGTGCCGAGCACGCGAAACCCCTTGTGGGAGTCGCCAAGGGAGAGGGGGATGGTCCAGGCGATACCGGGCCTGGCCTTGATGGCCTGGTAGGAGTCCCAGCCCACGTTGTTGGTGGGGTTGCCGATGCGAAACACCGAATAGAGCAGCAGGTTCACCTGGCCGGAGCGGGCACCGACGATGAGATCGGTGCCGGAGACTGTGTTGGCGAAGCTGTCCCGTGCCTGACTGCGCACCCGCTCCACCCCGAGCAGCAGGGTGACGCTGATGGCGACGGCCAGCAGGGTGAGCCCGGCAGTGAGGCGACGGGCCCAGAGACTTTGCAGGGCGAGTTTCAGCATGAGAGCCTCCGCAGTGAAGGGGAGATGGCCGGACGGGCTGCGAGATGATGGCGTGTGGTCATGCCGCCCTCCGGTTGAGCTGTTGCAGGTTCTCCACCCGGGGGAAGAGGGGCTCCAGATAGGGATCGTGACTGACGAAGACCAGGGTAGACCCCTGCTTGTCGCACTCCTCGAACAGCAGCCGGATGAAGGCGGCCCGGTTGTCGGTGTCCAGGGCCGAGGTGGGCTCGTCGGCGATCACCAGAGGAGGGGAGCCTATCAGGGCGCGGGCGGCGGCGACTCGCTGCTGCTGGCCGATGCTGAGGGCGTGGACGGGGCGATGGAGTGCCTCATCCGGCAGTTGCAGTTCTGCCAGCAGGCGGCGCGCCTCCTGCTCGGGGCTCCCTGTCAGGCGGGCCCGCTTGACGGGTGAAAAGGTGAGGGCAGCGGTGACGTTGTCCTGCACCGAGAGAAACGGCAGCAGATTGAACTGCTGGAAGATGTACCCCAGATTGGCCGCCCGGAACTGGTCACGGGCGCGGCCGGAAAGCCGGGCCAGGGGCTGGCCCAGCACCTCCAGGGTGCCGTGGTTGGCGGTCTGGATACCGGCCAGCAACCCGAGCAGGGTGGACTTGCCACAACCCGATGGGCCCTTGATGAAGACGCGCTCACCCTCGTGGATGCGAAGGGCGGGCAGATCGAGGACG
Source organism: Aeromonas sp. PrichA-15 (assembly GCF_017939245.1). Taxonomy (NCBI): domain Bacteria; kingdom Pseudomonadati; phylum Pseudomonadota; class Gammaproteobacteria; order Aeromonadales; family Aeromonadaceae; genus Aeromonas; species Aeromonas sp. PrichA-15. The sequence continues at coordinate 14,115 of NZ_JAGKRH010000127.1, forward strand.
GCTTCGTGACCCGGCCAGGCAAAGGCCAGATCACGGATCTCAACCACGGCATGTTTCATGGTGTTACCAGCCCAGTTTGTTGGCGGACGGAGTCAGTTCGGCGGCGGTCTGGCCGGTGGGCAGTATGCCCTGCACGCTCAGCTTCTCCAGGCTCGGGTAGAGGCTGAACAGGGTGGCCTCGAGACCGGTGAGTTTGGCCGGGGTAGCGCAGGTATAGGTGTACATGGCTCCCATGTCCGCATGGCCCGCGTCGTCGTGATGGTGTTCATCGTGAGCGCCATCAGCCTTGTCGTGCTCGTGCTCGTGCTCGTGCTCGTGCTTGTGCTCATGGTCATGATCATGATCTTCCTTGGCGGCCTGCAGCTCCTGCTGGGTCAGCTTGCAGCCGGCGGCCGGGTCGAAACGGAAGAGGGCGTCGGGCTGCTGGAGGCGGGCCACCGCCTTGGCATACTGCGCTTTCTCCTCATCGGTGTTGGCGGCATGCTCGAAGCCCACCAGATCGGCGGCAGGGGCCTGCAACTCGATCATCAGCTGGTTGCCGTCGAGTACCAGGTTGAGGTGGCCGTGACCGTGCTCATGGGCAGCGTGGCTGTGGCTTTCGTGTTCGTCGTGATTGGCCTGGGCGCCGAAGGCGGCAGCGGCCAGCAACAGGGTGATTGCTTTCATCGTTAATCCTTTTGAATAAATAGAGAAAAGATTGGTTCAAAAAAAGAAACAATGAAGGGGCGGCGGGGCGCGGATACGGCGATGTCCCGTGGTGCCGGTGGCCGCCCTCGGTTGGGGAGTGCCGATATACCGGTCGATGCCAAAGGAGAGGGAAGGGAGAACGGGGGTCGGCGTCAGTGCCAGCTTGCCATCCAGATGCAGGACGCAGAAGGTGCAGGCATGACCGTGATCGGGCAGGGCAGCTTCAAGAGGGTGCTGTGCCAGAGCCGGTTGCATCCACAACCAGCCCAGCAGCAACACCCAGATTGTCAGTGTGGAACGACCCATAGACCCTTGTGGAAAGGGCGCCATCAGCGTCCTTCTCTCTGATTCAGAGATGGGACTGGATGAGCCCCATCACCTTGGTTATCTCGGTGGCATCGAGCTGGCCATCTTTGGCAAACAGCACCTTGCCCTCTTTATCCAGCAGTATGATGGCCGAACTTTCCGGCGTGAGCGCCCAGGCGTTGCGGGCCATCCCCTTGGCATCCAGCACCATGGCGGACCAGGGGAACTCTTTCTTGCTGTCCTCGGCACTGCTCTTCACGAAACCGGATGTGCCCCAGATGGCGTCATTGCTGTTGATGATGGTGACGGTCTGGTACTTGTCGTGGGGCAGCTTGGCCGTCTTGATCGCCTCGATCATGGGGGCATTGAGCTCCTTGGCGCTGGAGCGACCCGCGATGTGCTGGATCAGGAAGACCTTGCCGGTCAGGACCTTGCTCTGCCAGGGCTGATAGCTGATCTCCTTCTCCTTGAGCACCAGCTCCCCCTTGTCGCTGATGTTGACCAGCGGCACCTGGGTTGATTCCTTGATGTTGTGGGCCAAGACCAGGGTTGGCAGCAGCGCCAGAGTAAGCACGAGATGTTTCATCCGGATGACACTCCTTTGTGATGTTATAACGATTTTTGGGTCGAGGGAATGGGACCCTGAACATCCTAAACTGATCGGATCTGTTTAAAAAGTGTTAAATAATGCAGGGTGCGACGGTGATCTTGTCAACATGGGCGCCATCCCCCCAATGACGGCGGCAAGGATGGCATGTCATCCATCAAAAGCAAGTGATGGTCAGAAGAGGCTAGTAGAGCGGTTCGTTGATCAAGGGAATCTGGGCCATCGTCATCTGCTGGGCCAGCAGGGGAGAACCGGTGAGCAGCACGTGGCGCTGATTGCCGATCACCAGGGTGTCTCCCTCAAGGCCGCTGTCGGCCGTGATGGCGAGCCAGGCCGGCGAGACGCTGCCGATGCTGATGTTCGGATAGATGATGCTGAGACTGTACTGGGGCGCCAGCTCCGCCAGCAGACTGGCCATGAGCAGCGCCTTCTCGTCGCTGTCGGCCTTGTTGTCCTGCAGGGCCTGCAAGGGCGGAGCGAAGTGGTCCATCTGCTCGGGCGGGGTGGGGATGCCGCTCAGCCACTCCTGCAGCAGAGTGACGCTGGTGGCGAGATCCTTGGCCGAAAACTGCTGTGCCAGGGGTTTGAGGTCTCCCTTGAACTGATAGAACAGCTGGGAGTAGTTGGGGCGCACACAGGGCAGCTTCTGATTGGCCGGGTGAACGCAGGGCTGGACCCGCATCTCGTAGAAGGCGTCCTCCTGATATTGCCGGTAGGCCTGCCAGAACTGGGCGGATTCGAGGCTGCTGTCGTGCAGGGTAAAGGCCTGTTCCAGGTTGCGGAACTTGGTGGCCGTCTCCGGGCTGTGCTGGTTGATCTGGTTGATGCTGTTGTAGAGGCGCGGACTGATGTAGGAGTAGAGTGTTTCCAGCGGGAAGTTGAGGGCGGTGTCGAGCTGTGTCATCTCGTGACGGCTGGCTGAAAAGGTACGCTCATCCGCCGTCAATTGCAGGTGCTTTTGCTGACCATCCGCAGATTGCCACTGCCAGCTCAGGTTGATCTCGCTGGCCTGCGCCATGGTGCCGAAGAGCAGACTGCACAGAAAGCCTTGTGCCAGTTTCATGGTGCGCCTCCGCCTGGGTTGATAATAAACAACTAGGTGAGTGACCGGCATTTGGATTGGTCTGGTGACAGATATATTGGTAATTATCTGATCTGACTTTAAATTTAATTCAGGAAATAAGTCATGGGGGAAATCATCATGAAGCTTGTTTCACGGTTTCTGCTGATATTGGTGGCCACGCCGGCGCTGGCGGGGCAGGTCATCGTCAATCAGGGATTGTCCAGCGCGGATACCTTCGCCCTGCGGGATCAGCTGGCCCGGGAGCATGAATGGCAGGAGTGGCTGCGCTTCCAGCAGGCCATCAAGTGGCTGGAGGTGCTGCCGGTCAACTGCGATCTGGTGGGAGGTGCCGGTCAGGAATATCGCTGCGGTGATGACTATTACCGCCCCTATCGGCAAAACGGGCGCGACCTCTATATCCAGGGGGATCCCCCCGGAGCGTCCCCGCAACGACCCATAAAAAAGGCGCCATAAGGCGCCTTTTTTTGCGAGGGATACGCTTATTTTGCAGCGTAACGCTCGGCAGAGGTCTTGATCTCGGCTTCGGCAGCGGCCTTGTCGCCCCAACCTTCCACCTTGACCCACTTGCCCGCTTCCAGCTCTTTGTAGCGCTCGAAGAAGTGCTGGATCTGGGCTTTCAGCAACTCGGGCAGATCGTTCACATCCTGGATGTGATCGTACTGCTTGGTCAGCTTGGAGTGGGGAACGGCCACGATCTTGGCGTCTTCGCCTGATTCGTCGGTCATCTTCAGCACACCGACCGGGCGGCAACGGATGACGGAGCCGGCCAGCAGCGGGTAGGGAGTCGGAACCAGCACGTCGACCGGATCCCCGTCCAGGGACAGGGTGGCGTTCACGTAACCGTAGTTGCACGGGTAGAACATCGGGGTGGACATGAAACGGTCAACGAAGATGGCGCCGCTGTCCTTGTCGACTTCGTATTTGATCGGGTCGGCGTTCTGCGGGATTTCGATGATGACGTAGATGTCGTCAGGCAGGCTCTTGCCGGCCGGTACCAGGTTCAGGCTCATGACGTTTCCTTTGAGTGTTGGAGTCAAGTTTGCAGGCCGACATTATAGCGATGTCCCGTCAAATGACCATATTTCAAGGGCCGGGTGGCGTGGTGGAGGGTGGCTTTTCCCCACGCTTGCCCGATTTCTGTCGTCTGCGGGCGCCGATGCCTTCGCTCCCCATGGGCGCGGCTTGTGCCACCGGGTCAACAGACCCTAGAATGCGCACTCCCTTTACTGGAAAAGGCAGCGGTATGCACATTCACATTCTCGGGATCTGCGGCACCTTCATGGGTGGTCTGGCGGTGTTGGCAAAACAGCTTGGCTATCGGGTGACCGGCTCCGACGCCAACGTCTATCCCCCCATGAGCACCCAGCTCGAGCAACAGGGCATCGAACTGACCGAAGGCTACGACCCCTCCCAGCTCGATCCTGCGCCGGATCTGGTGGTGATCGGCAACGCCATGAGCCGTGGCAACCCCTGTGTGGAATATGTGCTGGACCGCAATCTGCCCTACATCTCCGGCCCTCAGTGGCTGCTGGAGCATGTGCTGAAGGATCGCTGGGTGCTGGCCGTCGCGGGCACCCATGGCAAGACCACCACCGCCAGCATGCTGGCCTGGGTGCTGGAGTATGCCAAGCTGGAACCCGGTTTCCTCATCGGCGGCGTGCCGGGCAACTTCCCGGTTTCCGCCCGTCTCGGCTCGGCTCCCTTCTTTGTGATTGAAGCGGACGAATATGACTGCGCCTTCTTCGACAAGCGATCCAAGTTTGTCCACTACCACCCGCGCACCCTGGTGATGAACAACCTGGAGTTCGACCACGCTGACATCTTCCCGGATCTCGCCGCCATCCAGCGCCAGTTCCACCACCTGATGCGCATCGTGCCGAGCAACGGCCGGGTGCTCTTCCCCAAAGGCGATGACAACCTTACCGCCGTGCGCGAGATGGGCTGCTGGAGCGAGGTGGAGCTGGTGGGCCAGGACGACGCCAAGTGGAAGGCGGTGAAGCTGGCCGATGACGGCTCCGCCTTCGAGGTGTGGCTGGATGGCGTGAAACAGGGGGAGGTGCACTGGGAGTGCATCGGCGAGCACAACATCAACAACGGTCTGATGGCCATCGCCGCCGCCCGTCATGCCGGTGTCATGGTGGAGCACGGGATCAACGCCCTCTGCCAGTTCAAGTCCCCCAAGCGGCGCATGGAGCTGAAAGGGGAAGTGGCCGGCATCAGCGTCTACGATGACTTCGCCCACCACCCCACCGCCATCGAGACCACCCTGGGCGGCCTGCGCGCCAAGGTGGGCAAGGCTCGCATCCTGGCGGTGCTGGAGCCCCGCTCCAACACCATGAAGCTCGGGGTTCACAAGGAGGAGCTGGCCGGTTGCTTCGACGGTGCCGACGAGGTGTTCTTCTTCCAGCCCCCCAACATCGGCTGGGATCTGGGGGAGGTGACGGCCCACATGACCCGGCCTGCCCGGGTATTCGAGGGCCTTGATGCCCTGATTGGCGCCCTGGTGGCCGAGAGCCGCCCAGGAGATCATATTCTGATCATGAGCAACGGCGGGTTTGGCGGCATTCACGACAAGCTGATCGCCCGCCTCAAGGAGCTGCAGAGCGCATCATGAACAAGGCCATCACCCTGGCGCTGACCGGCGCCTCCGGCGCTCCCTATGCCCTGCGCCTGCTGGAATGCCTGGTGCAGGCGGACTATCGGGTCTTCCTGCTCGCCTCCTCGGCGGCCAGGGTTGTGCTCAAGACCGAGCAGCAGCAGGATTGGCCGGGCTCCCCCAGGGAGCTGTCGGCGTACCTCTGTCGCCAATATGGTGCCAAAGAGGGTCAGATCGTCGCCTGCGGCAAGGAGGAGTGGTTCTCGCCGGTGGCTTCCGGCTCGGCGGCCCCCAAACAGATGGTGGTCTGCCCCTGCTCCATGGGCACCGTCTCTGCCATTGCCAACGGCACCTCGGACAACCTGCTGGAGCGGGCGGCGGACGTGGTGATCAAGGAGCGGGGCCAGCTGATTCTGGTGCCCCGGGAGAGCCCCTTCTCGGCGATCCATCTGGAGAACATGCTCAAGCTTGCCCGTCTTGGCGTGACCATCATGCCGGCGGCGCCAGGGTTCTACCATGAACCCAAAAGCATCGAAGATCTGGTGGACTTCATGGTCGCCCGCATCCTCGACCACCTGGGTGTCGAGCATGAGTTGACCAGTCGCTGGGGTTATGCAAACCACTGATACGGCGGGGAGCGGACAAAAAAGCGGCGCCGGGCTGTAAAGCCCGGCGCCGCGTTGTCAATATCTGCACGAGTCAGCTGGCCTGGATGGGGGCCGTCACGTACTTGAACAGGAAATCCGTCACCTCTTCCCGGCTCGGACGCTGCGGCTGATTGATCATCTGCATCATCACATAGCCAAAACCGGTCAGGGAGCGGGCCAGATCCTGCGCCGACAGCACGCTCTGAATCTCGCCGTTGTCGATGGCCCGTTGCAGGTGGGGGGCAATGCGCTCCAGCGCCTTGTCCAGCAGCCGGGTGTAGCGAGGCCACACTTCTTCCCGCACCGAGGAGCTCCACTCCAGCCAGATGCTGGCGTGATCGGGCTTGTTATAGGCGGCGTCAACGAACAGCTTCACGTGGCGGTGAATGCTCTCCCTGGCGGAGCCCTGACCGTTGTAGGCCTGTTCGAGGATCTGCTGTACGAAGGCTTCGATTTCTGTTAGCACTTCGTCGACCAGATCTTCACGAGTATTGAAATAGTTAAAAACGGTCGCAACCGAGACCTTTGCCTGTTCGGCTATTTCGGCATGCCCCGCACGGCCGATGCCGCGACGGGAAAATACCTCGACGGCACACTCCATCAATTGATCACGGCGAGCCTCCGGCGAAAGCCGGGTTCGACGTCTTATTTCTGCGCGTGGTTCCATAGTTTTTTCATCTAATAGTTATTGATTATGGTGTTTATAGTATTGTCACCGATAATGCCCGAAGGCTTGCTAACTCTATCAATTAAAATAAGCCGATAAAAGCATCACGTATGCCTGACGCCCACTGGTTGGAGTGGTAGAATCCTCGGTTTTGACGTTAATGAACGGCCAATAACCCTTTGGTCATTATTGGAGTATGTGATGAAACACATTGTCGAGGTGATGATTCCCGAGGCCGAGGTTGCAGCCCGGATCGCCACGCTGGGTGAAGAGATTACCGCCCGTTACCAGGGCTCCGAGGAAGTGGTCATGATCGGCCTGTTGCGCGGCTCCTGCGTCTTCCTGGCGGATCTCTGCCGTCAGTGCCAGTTGCCCATCACCCTGGACTTTATGACTGCCTCCAGCTATGGCTCCGGCATGCACAGCACCCGTGACGTGCGCATCCTCAAGGATCTGGATGACGACATCAAAGGCAAGGACGTGGTGATCGTCGAGGACATCATCGACACCGGTTACACCCTCAACAAGGTGCGCGAGATCCTCTCCCTGCGCGAGCCGAAATCCCTGGCCATCTGCACCCTGCTGGACAAACCGTCCCGCCGCGAGGTTCAGGTGCCGGTGGACTGGCTTGGCTTCTCCATCCCGGACGAGTTCGTGGTGGGCTGTGGCATTGACTACGCCCAGAAGTACCGTAACCTGCCTTTCATCGGCAAGGTGGTACCGCAAGAGTAAGCCGGGTCCGAAGTAGCAAGGCAGGCTGGCCGGCCCGCCATCGACTGTCTTCAGGCGGCGTCACAGCCGCCTTTTCTGTCTCGAGATGGGCTCATCCATCACAGGGGTTGCAATGAACGCATTGGAAATCAGCGGTCTGAAGAAGACCTATCAGGGGGGCGTCGAAGCCCTCAAGGGCATCGATCTCACCGTCAAACAGGGGGATTTCTTCGCCCTGCTCGGTCCCAACGGGGCGGGCAAATCCACCACCATCGGCGTGATCAGCTCACTGGTCAACAAGAGTGCCGGCAAGGTGAAGGTATTCGGTCATGACATCGATACCGATCTGGAGCTGGCCAAGTCCCAGCTCGGCCTGGTGCCCCAGGAGTTCAACTTCAGCCAGTTCGAGAAGGTGAGCCAGATAGTGACTCACCAGGCCGGTTTCTATGGAGTGCCGCGGGCCGAGGCCAAGGTGCGCGCCGAGAAGTACCTGCGCCAGCTCGATCTCTGGGACAAGCGCGATATGGCGGCCCGCACTCTCTCCGGTGGCATGAAGCGACGGTTGATGATCGCCCGCGCCCTGATGCATGAGCCCAAGCTGCTGATCCTGGATGAGCCGACCGCGGGGGTGGACATCGAGATCCGCCGTTCCATGTGGAGTTTCCTCAAGGATCTCAACGAGCAGGGGGTGACCATCATCCTGACCACCCACTACCTGGAAGAGGCCGAGATGCTGTGCCGCAACATCGGCATCATCGACAAGGGCCGTCTCATCGAGAACACCAGCATGAAGAGCCTGCTCGGCAAGCTGGGTCGCGAGACCTTCCTGCTGGATCTGGTGCCGGGCTCCATTGTACCGGCCCTGCCCGAGTTCAACGGCCGGATGCAGGATGAGAACACCCTGGAAGTGGAGCTGGAGAAGAGCCAGTCCCTCAACAGCCTGTTCGAGCAGCTCTCCGCCCAGGGGGTGAAGGTGCTCAGCATGCGCAACAAGGCGAACCGGCTGGAAGAGCTGTTCGTCAATCTGGTAGAGGAGGGTCGCAAAGCATGAACCCCATGACCTATTACATCGCCTTCAAGAGCATTCTGGCCAAGGAAGTGAGCCGCTTCACCCGGATCTGGATCCAGACCCTGGTGCCGCCCGCCATCACCATGAGCCTCTACTTCGTCATCTTCGGCAACCTCATCGGCTCGCGCATCGGCGACATGGGGGGCTTCAGCTACATGGAGTTCATCGTACCCGGCCTCATCATGATGTCGGTCATCACCAACTCCTACTCCAACGTCGCCTCCTCCTTCTACAGCGCCAAGTTCCAGCGCAACGTGGAGGAGCTGCTGGTGGCGCCGGTGCCCAACTACATCATCATCGCGGGGTATGTGGGCGGTGGTGTGGCGCGCGGCCTCTGTGTCGGCCTCATCGTCACCCTGGTGTCGCTGTTCTTCGTGCCGCTGCAGATCCATCACCTGTTCAGCGTCTGCGTGACCGTGCTGCTCACCTCCATCCTCTTCTCCCTGGGGGGGCTCATCAACGCGGTGTTCGCGAAGTCGTTTGATGACATCAGCATCATCCCGACCTTCATCCTGACTCCCCTGACCTATCTGGGGGGCGTCTTCTACTCCATCACCCTGCTGCCGCCGTTCTGGCAGGGGGTTTCCCAGGTGAATCCCATCATCTACATGGTGAACGCGTTCCGCTACGGCTTCCTCGGGATCTCCGACGTGCCCCTCGGCACCGCCTATCTCATCATCATCGGCTTCATCCTGGTGCTGTACGGGATGGCCTGGTGGCTCATCTCCCGCGGCACCGGTCTGCGCCACTGAGGCGCAGCACCTGCCAGCAAAAAGGCGCCCTCGGGCGCCTTTTTATTGGTTCATCGCGGCTTTCCGGGGAAGGCCGCCTTGATTTTCAGAAAAAAGTATTCTGAGTCCCTAAATCCATATGCCATGCGCTTTATCACTTTGATCTTGTTGTTCACCCCTTCCAGCACACTCGTGTGCATCGGGTA
>NZ_JAGKRH010000128.1:0-17513 GCF_017939245.1 Aeromonas sp. PrichA-15
TAGGTGAACACTTCGCTGCCCACCCCGCCCCCGGTCAGCGCCTTGAAGTCACCGTCGCTCGGGTTGAGGGTGTAGGTGTAGGTGCCGTTGGCATTGAGCACCAGGCTGCCGTAGGTCCCGCTCAGGGTGCCCGCGGTCACCGCCGCGCCATCCGCCCCCTGCACGTCGTTGGTGATGACGTTGCCATTGAGGACCAGGTTGTTCTCGCTCGCCACCGTCGGGTTGACGTCGTTCACCGCCGTCGGCACGTCATCCAGCACCACGACATCCAGCCCTGCACTGGTCGTGTCGCCATCGAAGTCCGTCAACACAACGTTGAAGCTCTCCGTCAGAGCCCCATCATTTGCAGGTTTGTTATGTGTTTCGTTATCGTTCAGGGTGTAGCTGTAGGTCACGCTGCCAACCCCTGTCACCGGGTTGTAGCTGACGCCGGTCACCAGCAGTTGATTTCCCAAAGGACTGGGGATCCCCTGGGGGAAGGTGGTCAAGACCTGGCCATTGCTGATCAGCGTCACACCTCCCAGCGTCAGGCTTTGTACTCCATCTGCCGCATTGAATGTAAAGGTACTGCTCTTGGTCAAGGCGGCGCCATCGGGGGCTGAGCCATCCGGCAATGCGGCTTCATCAAGGACAAGCTCACCACCCTCGACCTGCAATCCATTCAGCGAGACAGGCTCATCTACAGGGGTGATGGTGATGGTCAGAGTGGAGTCGTTGGTATCATCCCCATCCGTTACGGTGTAATTGACCGCAGGTACAGGGCCTGTGTAGTTCAGCGCGGGGGTAAAGGTATAGGAGCCGTCGGCATTGATGATCAGCGTACCAATCCCATCCAGCGTGCTCTCAACGCCGGCAGCAATTCCCTGATTGCTGCCCCAGCTATAGGAAATGACAGACGTATCAAGGGGACCATCCGGATTGTTGCTGTTGTCGAGCACATTGCCACTGATGGCCTGATCTTCCTGGGTAACAGCAGACTCATCCTGATCATCGAGCTGATTCTCGGACAGAAGATCGTCTTCCTGCAGCACATTCTGATCGATCAACGTGTCATAGCCGGTATCGAATCCGGCCTCGGCTATGGTCGCATCTCCGATGCGGTCTATGACAACAAAACCACCATTGCCACTGGCCCCAGCGACCCCGCCGATACCGCCACCACCACCGGCGGCAGGTGCCCCACCGGCAGCAGAGGCTTCGAAGTTCTTGGTCGGGTCAATCCCTTGCAGGATGGATTGTTGCAACGCCGCAATTTCTGGCGACACTTCAGGCGAGCCTTGCTGATGATTGGCAACCGATGAGGAAGATTGCCCCTCTGGAGGCATCTCTGTCCCTGCCGGGACACCATTGCCCTCTGCAGGTTTGTCATCGTAGGGCGCCAGCATCAATTTGGCATCATCAGCGATATTGAGTCTGGCGCCAGGCTGCAGTATCTCGCCAGGCTGGAGAGGGCGACTGCTGCCATCGGCAAGCAGGATCTGAACGTTGCCTTCTACGGAAGAGACGGCCACGGTTTTGTCGATGATTTGGGTGCGCATATCCATTGCTCCAGGGTGACAGATCTTGATGCCTACACTCTAGATACGCCCCCGTCCTGCTTCCGTTGCAAAAATGTACAGGGTTGAGTCTCTTTGACTTCATCCGATGCAGCGAATCGAACGAATATTTTTTACATATAAAAATCAATTAAGTAACAGCGCGAGTTTTAGTGATATTACCTATATGTCGCGTAAAAATGATGTACATATTCTAAACAGATATAAAAAAGGGCCCTTAATGGGCCCCTTTCTATCGAGTTGTACCGCTTATGCCAGTGGAAATGCTGGGTGAACGAACCCCTGATAACCATCGATATGCAAACTGGACAACAATTCAACCTGCCGTTTATCTTCCACCCGGGTGGCGATGGTCGTGACACCCGCGTTGTGGGCAGCCCGACAGACAGCCGCCAGGAAGGAGGTATCGGCGCCTGGTTCCATGACCTGGCTGGTATACCCGTGGTCCACCTTGACATAAGCGGGGGCCAGCTCTTCCAGATAGCCGAGGGACTGGAAGTGCCGGCCATAGTGATCGACCCCCCACAAGAAGCCGTGCTCTCGCAACAGCTCAACCAGATGAGTCACATACTCTTTGTGTTTCATGATGGCCGCTTCCGGGATCTCGAACAGCAGTCGCTCCTTCAGCTCCACGTTCAGCGACAGATAGCCTCTGAGCCATGTCAGGAACTCATCCGAACAGAGAGAACCCGCCGTGATATTGACTGCCAACACCAATTCCGGTTGCTGCTTGAACAAGGTGACGCAGGCTTCTAGCACCGCCTTGTCAAACTCGGCCCCCATCTTGAACTGCTCGATCGCAGGCAAGAACTGCCCTGCGAAGTAATCCGTTCCATCTCGCGAGATGGCCGCGAACAACTCGGCATGCAGGCGGGTACCATCATCGAAGCGGCACGCAGGCTGTGCCTTGAAGCGCCAGAGATGTCTGGCAATGGCATCCTGCACCAGGTCTCGCCAGGCAAGGCGTCCCATCAGTCCCTGCTCATTGCCGCCTTCCATCACGACGGCACCGCGCCGCTCATTGCGCGCTTTGCCAAGGGCGTTATCCGCCTTCGTCAGCAGGGCCGAGAGATCGTCATTGCCATCACGGCCGGCGATGCCGACGACGGACAGCGCACCGCTTTCCCCCATGGGATTGACAACCAGATCGGCGACACGGCTGTTGATGAGCTCCGCCAGCTCCTTGAGCTGAGAGAGATCATCGGTGGGGCAGAGCAAGGCATACTCCGTCGCCGAGATCCGGGCCAGTGCCGCGCCATCCCAGCCATCCAGCAGTTCCCTGAGCACCTGTGCAATGGACTTGACCATGTTGTCCCTTGCAGAAAAGCCCTCTTCCCGATAGAGATCGTCCAGCATGTCGACGGCCACCAGCATGACCCCGCCCTGCCCGGCCTCCGCAATCCAGGCATTGACCTGCCCGACGAAGTAAGAGCGGTTGCCAAGCCCGGAGACGGCATCCACATAGACGCGGGCTCGCAGGTTCTCGGCCTCGTCGGCCTGCTCTTTGAACTGCACGGCAAGCTTGCTGGAAAGGGTATTGATGGCCTGTACCACTTGCCGCAGCTCGCGGGTCTTGGGCTCGGGAATGGCGTGGCCGAAATGGTGCAGCTCGATTTCAACCGCCTGATCGCAAATCAGCTTGAGCGGTTTGAGCAGATAATTGAGCGCCCGCATCAGCAAGAGAGTGGTGACGAGAAAGCCGACCAGGAACCAGGTGGCCAGTTCGCTCATTCCTTTCCAAAGCTCGTAGTAGGCTTGTCCAGGGTGGCCGACGACCTTCAGCTTGCCCAGTTGCAGCCAACCCGACGTCAAAATCGATTCATTGGCCACTTCAGGGAACAGATCCAGCCCAATGAACCACTGTGGGACCCCTTCGATATGGCTGCTGTTCTCCAGCTCGATGACATCCTTGGAGGCCAGCAGATCGAGACGGACCAGCTTGTAGTAACCCCCGTCGAACACCGCCTTGATCACGGATTCGGCACTGACCTTGTCGCCGTTCTCCAGATAGGGGGTCAGCGCCAGACCCAGTGCGGTGGACGTATTGATGACGGTGGTCTCCTGCTGCTGCGCCAGGTAGTTGCGGGTCGAATTGAATTGCACCCAATAGGTGGCGGCAAACAGCAATCCGAACAGCAGCAGCATGGTTGCCAATAGTTGTCTGTAGAGCGTCATAGGTTAATCATCCAAATTGACCGCAGGCCGAGCCAATCGCCCCGATGTCATGCGATTGCGTAAGTCTGTCCATAATCCCAAGCGGGATGATTGCCCGGCCAGTTCCCCTTGACCACGCGCCTTCATCAGCCACAAGTGACTACCGTTAAAACTGTAAATTGGCAACAAATCCGCCCGTTGGGTCGCCGGGCGAATTGAGCCGACAAGATTGTCCAGAATCAGGGGTACTGCCGCAGGCGTCTCATAGTAGGCAACGACCATATGAAACTGGTTATAATCCAATGCCTTGACATATACCATTCGCATTTTTTCATCAGGGATGCCAAGTTCCAGCAAGGTAAAATACTTGGAAATGCTGAAGTCTTCACAATCTCCCCCCGCTGCGCCCAGAAATTCCAGCGGTGTCGCCCAATAATCCTTCTTGTGCCACAACTTGATGTCATCGATGAAACGCATCTGGTTGAAGAACTGGTTCACCTTCTCCAGCTTCTGCCGATCCGTCAGCCCCGCCGCCTTGTTCTGCATTGCCAAAGTGCGCCAGCTGGTGACCCGTTTGCCGGCCCTGGGGCCATAGGTCTCCTCCGCGCGCTTGACCAGTTTCATATCCTCCGGTGAGAGAGGCTGGCTGGCGCTGAGCAGCAGGGGGATCGCCAGCAGGGCCAGCCACAGCAGGCGAACCCGCCAGGGCGCACGTGCACCTGCGACAGCTCGATACCCATCACGTCGGCTGCAGCCTGTCGATGCCACCTCTTTCTGTGTCATGACGCCGCCATCATCCCCTGACCACCGGACGCATAAAAGAATGACTGCAGCACGCTGCAGCCATTCCCCTTGCCTGATATGACATCAGTGGCAGGGCCATCAGTTGTTGTTGGCCTGCCATTCAGCCGGTTGCTGCACATTCAGGGCATTGAGCAGACCACCGGTGGCATTGAGGATACGATAATCTGCCAACAGGGAGTCGTACTCGGCCGTGATGTAGCTGCGGCGAGCCTCGAACAGTTCGTTCTCCGTGTTCAGCACGTCCAGCAAGGTCCGTTGGCCCAGGCCGAATTGCTTCTTGTAGGCCTGTACGGTGTCATAGCTGGCGTCCACGTGCTCTTTGAGGAAGACTTTTTGCTTGGCCAGCGACTCTTTGGCGTTCCAGGCGAGGCGGGTCCCCTCTTCCACCTGACGGAAGGCATTCATGTGAATGTCTTTGGCCTGGGAATAGAGGGCTGAGGTTGCCTTGCTTTCTGCCAGATCGGACCCACCGCGGAACAGGTTGTAACGCATCCGGACCATGGCGGTGAGATCGTCGTTACGGCCTTTGACCGCATCGATGTCCTCGTTCCAGTTCTGATCCACTTCAAAGGCTACGTTCGGGTAGAACCCGGACTTGGAGCCTTCATGCTGATACTTCGCCTCTTCGATGTCCTGCAGGGATGACAGCAGGGTCGGGTGAACCTCTGTTGCCGTCTTCAGCGCATCTTCCAGCGTTGCGGGCAGGAGTTGGGTGTTCGGTACTGGCTGAACGAGATCCTTGGGCACTTCATTGACGACACGGATGAACTCGCTCTCGGCATCCCGATAGTTGTTCTCCGCCGCCGCCTGGTTGGAGTACGCCCGAGCCACACGACCGTCGATCTGGGTCTGGTCAGCGGTCGACCCCAGACCGGAGTCGGTCCGTTTCTGGATGTCACTGCGGATCTGTTCGTGGGTTTCAAGGTTCTGCTTGGACAGCTCCAGGATCTCCTGCTGACGCAGCATGTTGAGGTAGACCTCGGCCACGCGCAGGGCCGTGTTCTCCGCCTCGGAGATCATCGCCAGGCGCTGGGCCTGGGCGGCGGCATCGGTCCGTGCCACGTTGCTGCTGACATCAAAGCCGTCAAACAGCATCTGGCGAAGGCTGATCCCGGCCTCCTTGCGCGTCATGGAGTCATCGATCGTCTGTGAATTGGGACCTGCGGCACGGGTCGAGGGACTGTCAGTCTTCTCGTAACCGACGCCACCACGCAGATCAATGGTGGGGTAATAGCCGCCCTTGGCTCCATCATGCTGATACAGTCGTGCCTGATAGAGATCAAAAGCTTCCTTGATTTTCGGATGGGTAGCCAGTGACTGCGCCACTGACTGTTCCAGCGTCTGTGCCTGGCTCAGGCCCGGGAACAGTATGGTGCCACTAACCAGCATGGCAACAATCGTCTTCTTCATGGTATCTCCAGTCATGTTGTTTTTAGATTGTTGGCTTATCGTTCTCTCAGTGCCGACTGCTTAGCCCTCAAGATGGGTTTCAGCAAGTAGTCTAGGACACTTTTTTTACCAGTAATAATATCTGCACTGGCTAACATACCGGGGATGATGGGAAGTGCGTTAAGCTCATCGCCCAGATAACTCTTCTCGGTTCGTACTCGCACCAGATAGAAGGAATTACCCTCCTCATCCTGGATTGAGTCGGCACTTATCTGTTCAACCTTGCCATGTAAACCTCCATAAATAGTGAAATCATAGGCAGTTATCTTGACCACGGCCTCCAGTCCGGGTCTGAGGAACGCGATGTCCTTTGGCGACACCTTGGCTTCAACCAGCAGGGTATCTTCCAGCGGCACTATCTCCATCAGGTCCATGCCCGGCTGAACGACCCCACCCAGCGTATTAATCTTGAGCTTCTTGATGGTCCCCTTGAGAGGCGCGATCACACTGGTACGATCGACTCTGTCCCTGAGGCCGACCTGGCCCTCTGACAACTGGCTCAACTTGCCTTGACGTTCGTTCAGCTCGGTCTGGGAGTCCGCCCGGAATTTCAGGGCGATATCATTTCGCTTCGAGATGGTCTCCCGCAGTACCGAGTTGAGCTTGGGCACCAGCAGGCGGTTCGCCTCCAGCTCCCCTTGCATTTCGTTGACCTGCCGCTCCAGTTTAATTAACTCCACTTGAGGAACTATACCCTCTTTTGCGAGAGGACGGCTGATGTTCAGTTCCTGACGAGCCAGATCAACGCTGCGACCGACGGTCCGGATCTTGGCATTGAGCTCTATGGTCTCCTGCTCTTTCTGCTCGATCTGCTGTCCCAGAATGTAAAGCTGGTTCTTGAGGTTGTTTAACCGCGCCTCCTGCACCGACCTTTCACGGGCGGCATATTCGGCAAACACATTCTCGTACCCTTCGGGGAACTCGATGGCCTGTTTGTCGATGGCTACCTGTTCACGCCACCCCAGATTGGGCTCGTTCTTGACCACCACGCTGCGAATTTCGGCGCGCAGGCGGGCGATATCCCCCTTGAGGGTGACCAGCTCCTGTTCCCGTTCGCGAAAATCCGACTTGAAGCGGGTATCGTCGATGCGCAGCAGTGGCTGTCCCTTCTCGACGATGTCCCCCTCCTTGACGAAAATCTCCTTGACGATCCCCCCTTCCAGGTTCTGGATCACCTGCAACTGGCGCGACGGTATCACCTTGCCCTGGCCGACGGTCACTTCATCCAGCTCGGCCCAGGCCGCCCAGACGATGGCGCTGACAAAAAACAGGAAACAGGCCCAGAGCAGGACTCTGGCACGGGTGGGTGTCGTCAGCAGCACGGCGGCGGCGCCGTCATCCACGTACTCGAGATGTTCGGGAGCCGGCAAGACCGTATCTGAGGGCGTTTTCTTGAACCAGTGGTCAGCCATTCGCCGTCTCCTGCACCCGCACCTTGCCTTCCTTCAATTGCTGCAACACCACCTCTTTGGGACCATCCGCCACTATCTTCCCCTGCTCCACGACGATGACCCGGGAAGCGACATCCAGCATGGAGGTCTTGTGGGTGATGAGGATAAGGGTGGTTTCGGGGCCGAGCCGCGCCAGCTCCTGCTTCACGTGCATCTCTGACTGGTTGTCCATGTTGGAGGTCGGCTCGTCCATCACCAGAATGGGGGGATCGTTGAGCAGGGCGCGAGCCAGCAGGATGGACTGGCGCTGGCCACCGGAGAGCTGACGTCCCCCTTCGCCTATCTGTCTGTCGAGACCGTTGGGATCCCGGTTGGTAAAGTTGGTGACCCCGGCCCGCTTGGCGGCGCGCAAGACACGGGCATCGTCCACCAGGGGATTGCCCAGCATGATGTTGTCCCGCACTGAACCAAAGAAGAGGGTCACATCTTGCGGCACACAGCCGATGTTGCGGCGAATGATGGTCGGCGGCAGTTGGTCCAGCTCAAAGCCATCCAGACGCACCAGGCCGTCAGTCGGGCGATAGAGGCCCATCAGCAATTTCTCCAGCGTGGTTTTACCCGCACCGATCCGCCCGATGATGGCCACCTTCTCACCCGGCTCGATGCGCAGGCTGATGTTGTGCAGGGTACTGCTCTCCATGCCCGGATACTTGAAGGAGACATTTTCAAACTCGATGCGCCCCTGGATGACCGGATGGTGGATGTACTGCCTGCCCTCCTCCTGCTCACCCGGCGTCATCATGATCTTCTCCAGGATCTCGAGCGCCGACTTGGCCTGGTTGTAGCGGGTGGAGAGTACCGAGAGCTGCACCATGGGGGCGATGGCCCGGCTCGACAGCATCACGGCCGCTATCATGCCCCCCATGGTCACCAACCCTTCCGAGATCTGGTAAACACCGACGATCACCAGTCCCACTGTCACCACCTGCTGGATGTAGCTCGCCAGAGAAGACATGGAGTTGGTGATGCGCCGGGTCTGCACGCCCCAGGTCGAGATGTGGGACACCGCCTGCTCCCAGCGGTGCTGGAACATGCTCTCGGCCCCGAAAATCTTCACGGTCTCAAGGCCCGAGATGCTTTCGATCAGATTGGCGTTCTTCTGGGAGGCGAGCCGGGAGCCCTCCTCGATGGATTGCTTCAGCGGTGCCTGAATGTAGAAGCTGTAGGCCACCAGGATCAGGATGGCGATGATGGGCACCACCACCATGACACCGGCGAAAATCCAGATGATGAAGAGGAAGAAGATGGCAAACGGCAGATCGATCAGGGTGGAGACGGTGGCCGACGTGAAAAACTCGCGCACCGATTCAAACTCCTGCAAGTGCTTGGCAAAGGCACCGGTCGACGCAGGCCTGGACTCCATCTTCATGCCCATCACCTTGGCAAAGATTTTGGCCGACAACAGCACGTCGGATTTCTTGCCTGCAATATCGATGAAGTAGCTGCGCAGCTGGCGCATCACGAAGTCGAAGGTGAACACCACCATGGCTCCAACCGCCAGCACCCAGAGGGAGTCGAATGCCAGGTTGGGCACAATCTTGTCATAGACGTTCATGGTGAACAGGGGGCTGGCGATAGCAAACAGGTTGATGAGGATCGAGGCCACCAGCACATCCCGATAGATACCGCGGGACTCGAACAAGGTGCTCCAGAACCAGTGACCATCACGGGTCTCCAGCACTTTGGGCGAGCGCTCATCAAACTTGAACTGCCGCTTGACGTAGAACAGACGACCATTGTACTCGTCACCCAGCTGGGCAAGACTGACCCATTGGGCCGCGTCTCCGGCCTGGGGAAAGATGACCCTCGCCTGGGTCCGTTCTTCATTCCATTCAAGCAAGATGCAGGCGCCGCCATTGCGCGTCTGCAAGACGCAGGGCAGCAGCAGGGAGGAGATCTGTTCAAGGGGCTGGATCACTTCGCGGGCAGAGAGACCGCCCCGCTCGGCGGCACGACTGAAGAGCGCCGTGCTGAGACGCCCGGAGACCAGTGGCAAGCCGGTGGTGAGAGCATCCTGACTGTTGGGCACCCCGTAAAAGCGGGTCAAAAAGACCAGGCACTCCAACAGTTCATCTATATGGCTGGTTTCTGCTTGCATAGCATCCCATCAAACATGATTCAGAAGGTTGTCTCGGGGCCGAATATCCAAAAGCCCGGCGGCGATCCGGAAAAACAGAACAGACCTCGCCACCCAGACCCACAACCCGATTAGCGCACAGAGCCGGGACACTGCATGTCTCGCCTCCCTTACAGATTTTCATGCCGGAAACGGAGGGGACATACCAAGCACCTGATGTTGCCAAGAAATATGCCACCCGGTTCGAAGAGACACCGCCCGGTATACAAACTGCAAAGAGTTATTGATAACTATATCTTTTTTCAAGCCGACCATCTTATCAAGGTGACTTGAACGAAACTATACTCCAAAGACTGAATTTCATCTAATAACCCACTGTTTTTTTGACGAAATTAGAGTTAGCACTCGCCCGTGGAAGGGAGAGAAAAAGGGCGTCCCAGGCAGTGCCCCTGAGGGCCTGAGCGTGCCAGCTCCGCGGCAATGGCGGTCATGGCGCTCCAGCGATTCTCGCACCAGGCGGGGGCCAGCAGTGTCGGGCGGCGCGCCGACGCCGAGACCCTGTGATAGACCACCTCGGGAGGCGTGTACTGGATCATGGCGACCGCCGCCGCCACATACTGCTCCATCGTCAACACATCCAGCCGTCCCGCCTGCCACGCCTTGCCAAGAGTGCTCCCCTCCACCACATGCAGTGGGTGAAGCTTTATCCCCTCGACGCCGGTCTCCACGACACGGTGGAGGGTTTCCAGGCTGTCCATCGGCACCTCGCCGGGCAGGCCCACGATGAGGTGGGCACACACCTTGATGCCCCGCAGATGGGCTCTGGTTACAGCGTCAACATAGGCGGCATAGCCGTGGCCCCGATTGATGCGTTGCAACGTCTTGTCGTTGGCGCTCTGCAGCCCGAGCTCCAGCCACACCTCGTAGCCGCGGGCCTGATAACCTGCCAGCAGATCCAGCACCGCATCGGGTACACAATCAGGGCGAGTTCCGACGCAGAGCCCCACCATGTCGCTCACCGACAAGGCTTCTTCATACATGCGCTGAAGGTACTCCACTTCGGCATAGGTGCTGGTATAGGCCTGAAAGTAGGCCAGATAGCGCCTGGCCCGGGTCACCTCGTCCCGGCGTGCCAGCAGTTGCTGCACCACGGAGAGTTGCTGGGCCGACTCGTCGGCAAAGGAGGAGACATTGCAGAAAGTGCAGCCACCCCGCCCCAGGGTGCCGTCCCGGTTGGGGCAGGTAAAGGCCCCGTGGATGGAGAGCTTGTGGATCTTCTGGCCGTGGCGCTGCTTGAGATCCTGGCCAAATGTATTGATGAGTTCGTGTAACTGCATGACACCTCCGAAATGAGGTGTCATTCTAGCGACGCAGCCCGGCGGGCAGGCTGCGCTGGATCAATCCCGCTCTCTACCCAAAAATCATATAAATATTCACGTTAGATGCGATAAATACCCAACAGTCAGCATTCACGGTCACTTTTGACAACCTTTCACTCCTGCCACCTGGAGAAAAGTGTCATAACCTCTCGCCCATAACCAGCTGTAACTACTGAAAAAATCCTGTTTAGTCTGCTTATGGACAAATGCAAGACGCAGGATCCTGAAATGTGATCCCCGCCAAGCACACCAGAGATGACTTTGTAAAATTACTACAGTTTCCCGCCACCATGCAGTCAACCACTAAATCGTCCATAACCAGAATATAAATCCAACAAATAAATAAAAGGCAGTCATAAATACACAAAAATGCTGATTGAGTCTCAAAAACCCACATTTTGTTATGGTGATGTAACATTGCAAACAAGCGGGATGTCCAATTGACCTTGCCCGAAAATCCCATTAGTTTGGAGATTCGCCACCTCAGGCGGACGGAACCACAAGAGCCAATCGCAATTTATGCAGTCTGTTGATGACAGTGCGATGGAAGGCCGAGCAAGGGAGAAATGCAATGTCACTATATGATCCAAAGCTGGAGAGGGATAACTGTGGCTTCGGCCTGTTGGCCCACATGGAAGGGGAAGCCAGCCACAAGCTTGTCCGTCTCGCGATGTCAGCCTTGGCTCGCATGCAGCACCGCGGCGGTATCTCCGCTGATGGCAAGACCGGCGACGGCTGCGGCCTGTTGCTGCAAAAACCCGACAGCTTCTTTAGAGCTATCGCCGAAGAGAAGGGATGGCACCTGGGCCGCAACTACGCGGTCGGCATGCTGTTCCTCAACCCCGATCCCGTCTTGGCGCAAGCCACTCGCGACATCATCGACGAAGAGCTGGAAAAGGAGACCCTGAGTCTGGTCGGTTGGCGCAAGGTGCCTATCGATACCAACGTACTCGGCTCCATCGCCAAGGCCTCCCTGCCCAGCATTGAACAGGTCTTTGTCAACGCGCCCCCGGGCTGGGTCGACAAGGATCTCGAGCGCCGCCTCTATATCGTGCGCCGCCGCATCGAGAAGCGCATCAGCGACGACTACTTCTATGTGGTCAGCCTTTCCAACCTGGTCACCGTCTATAAAGGACTGTGCATGCCGGTGGATTTACCGCGCTTCTATCTGGATCTGGCCGACATCCGCATGCAGGCCGCCATCTGCGTGTTCCACCAGCGTTTCTCCACCAACACCAGCCCGCGCTGGCCGCTGGCGCAGCCGTTCCGCTACCTCGCCCACAACGGCGAGATCAACACCATTGCCGGCAACCGCCAGTGGGCCAAGGCGCGCAGCTACAAGTTCGCCACCCCGCTGATCCCGGATCTGCAAGAGGCCGCCCCCTTCGTCAACACCACGGGGTCGGACTCCTCCAGCCTCGACAACATGCTGGATCTCTTCCTGGCCGGCGGCATGGACCTGTTCCGTGCCATGCGTCTCTTGATCCCGCCTGCGTGGCAGAAGCACCCGAACATGGATGACGACCTGCGCGCCTTCTACGACTTCAACTCCATGCACATGGAGCCCTGGGACGGCCCGGCCGGCATCGTCATGACCGACGGTCGCTACGCCACCTGCGCGCTCGATAGAAACGGCCTGCGTCCGGCACGTTACGTCATCACCAAGGACAAGTTCATCACGCTGGCCTCCGAAGTGGGCACCTGGGACTACACCCCGGACGAAGTGCTGGAGAAGGGCCGTGTCGGCCCGGGGGAGCTGTTCGTGGTCGATACCAGCAACGGCAAGATCTGGACCAGCTTCGAAATTGATGACGATCTCAAGAGCCGTCACACCTACAAGCAGTGGATGGACAAGCACTGCAAGCGCCTGGTGCCCTTCGAGCAGATGGACGATGCCAGCACGGGGTCGCGCGAATTCCCGGATGACCGGCTCAAGACTTACCAGAAGCTGTTCGGCTACTCCTTTGAAGAGCTGGATCAGGTGATCCGCGTGCTCGGCGAGAATGGCCAGGAGGCAGTGGGCTCCATGGGGGATGACACCCCGATGGCGGTGCTCTCCTCCAGCCAGCGTACCCTGTACGACTACTTCCGCCAGATGTTCGCCCAGGTGACCAACCCGCCCATCGATCCCCTGCGGGAAAATCACGTCATGTCCCTGGCCACCTGTATCGGCCGCGAACAGAACGTGTTCAACGAGACCTTCGGTCACGCCCACCGGGTGCTGTTCCAGTCGCCGATCCTGCTCTACTCCGACTTCCATCAGTTGCTGGCCCTGGAAGGGGAGCACTACCGCCATGCGGTGCTGAGCCTCAACTACCTGCCCGAAGAGGGGCTGCAAGCCGCCCTCGAGCGCCTCTGCCACGAGGCAGCTGAAGCGGCCCGCAGCGGCGCGGTGCTGCTGGTATTGTCAGACCGGGACATCAGCCCGGATACCCTGCCCATCCCGGCCGCCATGGCGGTGGGTGCGGTGCAGCGTACCCTGGTGGACAACAACCTGCGCTGCGACGCCAATATCCTGGTGGAGACCGCGAGCGTGCGCGACCCGCACCACTTCGCCGTGCTGCTGGGCTTTGGCGCCACCGCCATCTACCCCTATCTCGCCTACGAGACCCTCGCCAAGCAGGTAGAAGAGGGCGTGCTCAAGATGAGCCTGCGCCAGGCCATGCTCAACTACCGCAACGGCATCAACAAGGGCCTCTACAAGGTGATGTCCAAGATGGGCATCAGCACGGTGGCAAGCTACCGCTGCTCCCAGCTGTTTGAGGCGGTGGGCCTCTCCAAGGCTGTTGTCGAACTCTGCTTCCGCGGCGTATCGAGCCGCATCCAGGGTGCCGACTTTGCCGACATCCAGCAGGATCAGATCAATCTGTCCCGTCTGGCCTGGCTCGGCCGCAAGCCGCTGACCCAGGGCGGCCTCTTGAAATTCGTCCACGGTGGCGAGTACCACACCTACAACCCGGACGTGGTGCAGACCCTGCAAGTGGCGGTGCGCTCCGGCAACTACGCCGATTACAAGGAGTATGCCCGTCTGGTGAACGAGCGCCCGGTCGCCACCCTGCGCGATCTGCTGTCGCTCAAACAGGGCACCACCCCGGTTGCGCTGGATCAGGTGGAGCCAGCCGCCAGGCTGTTCCCCCGCTTCGACTCCGCGGCCATGTCCATCGGCGCCCTCGGCCCGGAAGCCCACGAGGCCCTGGCCATCGCCATGAACCGCCTCGGCGGTCAGAGCAACTCCGGCGAAGGCGGCGAGGATCCCAAGCGTTTTGGTACCGAGAAGAACTCTCGCATCAAGCAGGTGGCTTCCGGTCGCTTTGGCGTCACCCCGCACTACCTGATGAACGCGGACGTGGTGCAGATAAAAGTCGCCCAGGGTGCCAAGCCCGGTGAAGGTGGCCAGCTGCCCGGAGACAAGGTCACCGCGCAAATCGCCCAGCTGCGCTACTCCGTGCCCGGCGTGACCCTGATCTCCCCGCCGCCCCACCACGACATCTACTCCATCGAGGATCTGGCCCAGCTCATCTTCGACATCAAGCAGATCAACCCGAACTGCCTGGTGTCGGTGAAACTGGTGTCCGAACCTGGCGTCGGCACCATCGCCTGTGGCGTGGCCAAGGCCTATGCGGACTTCATTACCGTCTCCGGCTACGACGGCGGCACCGGCGCGAGCCCGCTCACCTCGGTCAAATACGCCGGCTCCCCCTGGGAGCTGGGCCTGGCCGAAACCCAACAGGCGCTGGTGGCCAACGGCCTGCGCCACAAGGTGCGCCTGCAGGTGGATGGCGGTCTCAAGACCGGTCTCGACATCATCAAGGCGGCCATCCTCGGCGCCGAGAGCTTTGGCTTCGGTACCGGCCCCATGGTGGCACTCGGTTGCAAATACCTACGTATCTGCCACCTGAACAACTGCGCCACCGGCGTCGCCACCCAGGATGAGAAGCTGCGCCGCGAACACTTCACTGGCCTGCCGGAAATGGTGATGAACTACTTCAAGTTCATCGCCGAGGAGACGCGCGAGCTGATGGCCGAGCTGGGCGTCACCCAGCTCACCGACCTCATCGGTCGTACCGACCTGCTGGAAGCCCTGCCCGGCCTCACCGCCCGTCAGGCCAAGCTGGACTTGTCCGGCATCCTGGCGGCCCCGGTTGCACCGGCAGGCTCCAGTCTGTTCAGCCAGCAGCACAACCCCACCTTCGACAAGGGGCCCTTGAACCTCAAGATGGTGGAAGACCTGCTGGACGCGGTGGAAAACATGAGTGGCGGCGAGTTCCGCTACGACATCCGCAACACCGATCGCTCCGTGGGTGCGCGTCTGTCCGGCGAAATCGTCAAGCGCCACGGCAACCAGGGCATGGCGGCCGATCCGGTCAAGGTGCACTTCAACGGCACCGCCGGCCAGAGCTTCGGCGTCTGGAACGCCGGTGGCCTTGAGATGATCCTCACCGGGGATGCCAACGACTACGTGGGCAAGGGGATGACCGGCGGCAAGCTGGTGATCAAACCCCACGTCGGCGTGGCGTTCAAATCCCACGAGGCGGCCATCATCGGCAACACCTGCCTCTATGGCGCCACCGGCGGCAAGCTCTATGCCGCAGGGACCGCCGGCGAGCGGTTCGCGGTGCGCAACTCAGGGGCCTTGGCGGTGGTCGAGGGGATTGGCGACAACGGCTGTGAATACATGACAGGCGGCATCGTCACCGTGCTCGGCAAGACCGGTGTCAACTTCGCGGCGGGCATGACAGGCGGTTTCGCCTACGTGCTCGACGAGTGCGGCAACTTTGCCAAGCGCACCAACCCCGAGCTGGTCGAACTGCTGGAGGTGGCGGATCTGGCCATCCACCAGGAGCACCTGCGCGGTATCATCACGGCGCACCTCAACGAGACAGGCAGCTCGCGTGCCGAGGAGATCCTGGCCAACTTCGACTCCTATGTGCCCAAGTTCAGGCTGATCAAACCCAAGTCCAGTGACGTCAAATCGCTGCTTGGCCACACCAGCCGTTCCAGTGCAGAACTCAGAATCCAGGCGCAATAAGGAGGGAACCCTATGAGCCAGAACGTATTCCAGTTTATCGATGTCCAGCGGGTCGACCCGCCCAAGAAGCCGCTCAAGATCCGCAAGATCCAGTTCGTGGAGATCTACGAGCCCTTCAACCAGGCCCAGGTCGGCATGCAGGCGGATCGCTGCCTCGACTGCGGCAACCCCTATTGCGAGTGGAAGTGCCCGGTACACAACTACATCCCCAACTGGCTGAAGCTGGCCAACGAGGGACGCATTCTGGAGGCGGTGGAACTCTCCCACCAGACCAACAGCCTGCCGGAGGTATGTGGCCGCGTTTGCCCGCAAGACAGACTGTGTGAGGGTGCTTGCACCCTCAACGACAGATTCGGCGCCGTGACCATCGGCAACATCGAAAAATACATCACCGACAAGGCGTTCGAGATGGGCTGGCGCCCGGACCTCTCCAAGGTGGTCAAGACAGGCAAGCGGGTCGCCGTCATTGGCGCGGGCCCCGCGGGCCTTGCCTGTGCCGACGTGCTGGCACGCAATGGCGTCACCCCTGTGGTGTTCGACAAGTACCCGGAGATCGGCGGCCTGCTCACTTTCGGTATCCCCTCCTTCAAGCTGGAGAAAGAGGTGATGCAACGCCGCCGCGAGATCTTCGAGGGGATGGGGGTGGAGTTTCGCCTCGAGACCGAAGTGGGCCGTGACGTCACCTTCGCCGACCTGCTCGGCGAGTTCGATGCGGTCTTCCTCGGGGTCGGCACCTACAAGTACATGAAGGGCGGCTTTGCCAACGAAGAGGCGCCGGGGGTCTATGACGCCCTGCCCTACCTCATCTCCAACGCCAATCGCTTGCTGGGCTTTGAGAAGGCGCAAGCCGACTACATCGACTTCGCCGGCAAGCAGGTTGTGGTGCTGGGGGGCGGCGACACCGCCATGGACTGCGTGCGCACCGCCATCCGCCAGGGGGCCGATCGGGTGATCTGCGCCTACCGCCGGGATGCCGAGAACATGCCAGGCTCCAAGCGGGAGGTGAAAAACGCCCAGGAGGAAGGGGTGGAATTTATGTTCAACCTCCAGCCCATCGGCGTGGAGCTGGACGCCCACGGCCGCACCTGCGGCATCAAGGTGGTGAGCACCGAGCTCGGCGCCCCCGATGCCAATGGCCGCCGCAATCCTGTGGTCATTGAAGGCTCCGAGCAGGTGCTGCCCGCCGATGCGGTGGTGATGGCGTTCGGCTTCCAGCCCAACCCCCAGCCCTGGATGGCAGAGCACGGCGTCGAGCTCGACGGCCGGGATCGCATCAAGGCGCCCGAGAAGGCCGAGTACGCCTTCCAGACCAGCAACCCCAAGGTGTTCGCCGGTGGTGACGCGGTGCGCGGCTCTGATCTGGTGGTGACCGCCATCTATGAGGGTCGCAAGGCGGCCGAAGGGATCATGGACTACCTGGCCGTGTGATCTGCCGTCGCAACCACGCTGTCATGCAAACAGCCCCGCTCGTGCGGCAATGCTGTTCAGATAAGCACTTTTTTGACTGATTATTCATAAATTGGATTTGAGTTGAGGGGGCAAGGCTGTGTCCAGTCGATCTTCCTCCAGCCTTTATCCAGCGGGGCTTGCAATAGAAAGAGGGAGGCATCATGC
>NZ_JAGKRH010000128.1:17523-97136 GCF_017939245.1 Aeromonas sp. PrichA-15
CGTGCGGGGCTGTTTTTTTATGCCTGGCTTTGGTGCTGCGCTCTAGCACCGCACCACCAGAAACTCCCCCTTGCCCACCGGCACCAGGGAAGTCAGGAAATCGGGGTCACGCCGCACCTGTGCCATCCACTCCCTCATCTCGTCTTCATGGGAGATGGCATTGTCCACCACCAGCAGGCCACGAGGGGCAAGCAGGCGCTGGATCTCGGGCCACCAGGCCTGGTAGTGGCGGCGCTCGGAGTCGAGGAAGATGAGCTGATAGCCCGCCGTCGGCAGGCAGGGCAACAGGCTGCCGGCCTCCCCCGCCAACTGCTCAATCCAGGGAGTAAGCCCGGCCCGCTCAAAGTTGGTCGCCGCCATGGTCCGTTTGCCCTCGTCCAGCTCGATGGTGGTGACCCGGCCCCCCAGCCGTTTCACTGCCTCAGCCAGCCAGAGGGTGGAGTAACCGTTGGAGGTACCGATCTCCAGCACAGCCTGCGCCCCCCTCGTCTGCACCAGCACCGCCAGCAGTTCGCCGGTGTCGCGGGTAATGTTGAGCATCTTGCTGCCACGGGAGTGTTGCGCGCCGTCATTCTGCTCGCCAAAGTGCTCCAGCTCCCGTTTCAGTTGTTCCAGTGCCATGTCTCCTCCTTGACGGTGTAAACGAGTCGGCCCGGTGCATGGCATGGCTGGACCGCCCCTCATGTTCATCATTTTGCTATCGACCCACTCGGTGGCCCATCCCCTGTGCCACCCGGATAAAGACGATACCCTGGATGACCATGTGATCACGCTGGTGCAATGCTGCTGGCGGGAAAGCCAATCGTCACGCGGTCTGGCGGGGGCCCCCCGCGCCGTCGGGCTGCTGGATACCAAGGGCAAGCCGCAGATCGCCTAGGGGGCCACCCGGGTAAAGTCGACGGCGGGGCAGCTGGGCGCCACGCCCTTGGTCAGCGTCAGGGGCTGGGCACGATAGCTGAGCCGGTAGCGGCCCGGTTGGGACAGATCGTAGGCCTGCGCCAGGTCCGCATCGGCCTGGCTCTGCTCCCCCGCCCCCAGGTGCAGGAAGTCGCCGTCCCCGGGGGTACCTCGCTTGGCAAGCGGCCCTCGATAGTCCAGCGGCTGCCCATCGCGGGTCAGGTCGATGGCATCGGCAAACCACCCCTCGAAGGGGGTGAACCAGGTCAATACCTCGAGGGGCGTCTCCCCCCGGTTGGTCAGGGTCATCACCAGGGGCAGGGGTTCGTTCACCCCGCTCTCAGCGCTGACCGACAGCTCGCACTGCAAGGGCGCCAGTGCCAGGGTGGTGAGCAAGAGTGTCATCATGGTGCCTCCGTCAAAAAAGGGGCCATCCGGCCCCTGTTTGCAACTCAATTTTCGCTCGGAGTATTCTCGGCGAAATATTCGTGGTTGTCGGCATTGTTCAGGGCCTTCTGGGGATCCGTGCTCGCCAGATTGCGCGCATTGGCCTGACCGTATCCCAGATCGTCGGTGCCCGCCACCACGTTGAAGTGGCTCAGCTCGTGGACAATGGTGCCGGCGCGGGAATCGGTCCCGGTGACCGGCGCAGTCCAGAAGCTCTTGCACAGATAGACCTTGTAGGGCTGGTCCGGATAGACATAGGCAAAGTAACTCTGCTTGCAACCGCAGTCGAAGGTGAGCGGCTTGTTGTCGATGGCATCCTTGATCTTGCTGAAGTTGGTCTCGGCCTGGTTCCAGCGGGTGGCGTCATAGGCGCCAAACCAGCTGCGGTAGCGCTGCCCATTCGGCTTGTCCACCGCGAGGTAGCTGCTGGAGTTGTTGGCGATGCCACTCGCGGCATCGAGCGCCGCCAGGATGTCGCTCTTCTGGGTGTTGGTGCAACGGCCGCTGAAGCTGACCGAGGCGCTCACCGCCTGGGGCTCGGCCACCGCCGCCTTGGCCAGCACCCGATCGTCGCTCACCCCGTCCACCCAGAGGGTCACGGCATTGGACTCGCTCGCCTGGGCCTGTTTGGCCTTGGCCGCTTTCCCGGTCGGCAGCAGGTAACGGATGCTGTACTGGCCCTGGGCACTCATGTCGTAGAGACCGGAGACCTCCGCCTGCACTGTCAGGCTCTGGCCTGCCTTGAGCAGTTGGTAGTCCTTGTCACTCGGTGCGGCCCGCTTGATCAGGGCCCCTTCGTAATCCACCGGCTGGCCGTCACGCTCCACCTGGAACAGGGGAGCATCCTCGCTGCCAGGCAGTTGCCATTTGAGCAGACGAACCGGCTTCTCCCCGGTGTTGGTCAGGGTCAGGTTGACGCGCACATCGTCTGTGCTGCCCTCCGCCAGGGTGAGCCGGGCATCGAGTCCGGCGGCGCAGAGCGGGGACGCCAGCACGCCGGCCAGCAACAGAGCAATTGGAGTCGCTTTCATCATGTTTCCTCATTCATTGAGTGTCGCCTTGTCAGGCGGTCTGCTTCCTTTAAGGCCCTCTTTGGGGCCCATCCACCCTAGAGCAGAAGCACCACCCCACCATCCCTCCATATGGGGGACGCCCCCCATCAGAGGGGGAGCCCCTTGGCTGCGACAAAGATTGCCCGCCCGGCCCCGGGCGTGCAGGCAACCCCGTGGGGCGTATTTGCCATAAAAAAACCCGGCGCAGGGCCGGGTGACGGGATGAGAAGGCGGGATCAGGAGGCCAGCAGCGCCAGGGCCGGCTGCACGTTGCCCGGCATCAGCCGATAGGCCTTGTGGTGCTTGACCAGGGTGGTTTTCTTGTTGCCCTGGCTCAGCAGCAGGCCCCGGGCAAATGCCGCCTCGGCCAGTACCTGCTCGTCCCCGCGCACATAGAGGGTGAGGGGCTTGACCAGCTCACCTCCCTCGATATGGCCCTGATACTCGCTGGCCGAGATGATCAGGCTGGATTGCCCCTGGCTCAGCAGCCGCTGCCGGGTGTTCAGTTCGCTGTCGGTGAACACCAGCCAGCCCGCCCCCTCCAGCGCCAAAAGCAGATCGGCCAGGCGCGCCCCCAGCTGTACTGGCTCATGCATGGCACGCTCATACTGGCGCTGCACCCGCTCAAGCAGCCCCTTGAGATCGGCCCCCGCCCCCAGCGTCCGCCCCAGTTGCACCCAGGCCTTGAGATCCTCCATCACCAGCCGGGAGAAGCGTTTCTCCTTGAGAGAATCCGCCATCCAGGTACAGAGAAAGTGGCTCTCCTGGGCGGGGGTGCGTTTGCCCGTCTTCTGGGCGGCGGTGCGCTCCAGCTCCGCCAGGCTCTGGCGGGCCATCTCGAGCAGGGCCTGATTGTAAGCAGGAAGGGTCATCTCGGATCCTCTGAAACGGGGCGGCCAAGGGGCCGCGTCATCGACAGCACAAAGGCGCCAGTGGCGCCTTTGGAGAGTAAACGCCCCTCCCCGACCAGGAGGGTGCGACGTTGCCTTATTTCGGCTGACGGGGCTTCTTGGCCGCCGCCAGACGCTTGAGACGCTGGCCTTGCAGTTTCGCCTCGGCCATGGCCTGGGCGGCGGCATTGTCTTCACGCTGCGGGCGCTTGCCGAAGCGGCGGCGCTCCTGCAACTGCTTGATGAGGTCGTCACGGCTGCTCACCTCGTAACCCGGCACCATGATGCGGCGGATCTTCTGGCCGATGAGGGCCTCGATCTCCAGCAGGGTGCGCTCCTCCTCGCGACTGACGAAGGAGATGGCCATGCCGCTCTTGCCAGCGCGACCGGTTCGGCCGATACGGTGCACGTAATCTTCCGCGAGGAACGGCAGATCATAGTTGACCACGTATTCCAGGCTCGGAATGTCCAGGCCGCGGGCGGCCACCTCGGTGGCCACCAGCACCCGCAGCTTGCCTTCGGTGAATTCACGCAAGGCGCGGCGACGGCTCCCCTGGGCCTTGTCACCGTGCACCACGGCAGACTTGATGCCGTCGAGGTTGAGCTCCTCCACCAGTTCATCGCAGCTCTCGCGGGTGCTGGCAAACACCAGCACCTGCTGCCAGTTCTGCTTGCCGATAAGCTCGGAGAGCAGCTCGCGCTTGCGCTTCTGTTCCACCGGATAGACGGTGTGGCTCACGGTGTCGGCAGTAGAGTTCTGCTTGTCGACGGCCACCACCTGGGGTTTATCCAGCATGAGGTTGGCCAGCTTTTTCACCGCCTCGGAGAAGGTGGCGGAGAAGAGCAGGTTCTGGCGGGTCTTGTTGACCGCCTGCAGGATCTGCTGCACATCGGCGCTAAAGCCCATGTCGAGGATGCGATCCGCCTCGTCCAGCACCAGAGTCTCGACCCCGGAGAGGCTCAGGTTGCAGGCGGTGAGGTGCTCGAGCAGACGGCCAGGGGTGGCCACTATGATGTGTGCGCCCGCTTTGAGCTTCTTGGCCTGCACATCCTGTTTGCCGCCACCCACGATGGTGAGGGTAGTGATATCAAGATACTTGGCGAAATCGTTGATATTGCTCGCCACCTGGGCTGCCAGCTCGCGGGTCGGGGTCAGGATCAGCACGCGGGCATTGGAAGGCTGCACCGGCGCCGGGTTGTCTACCAGGCGTTGCAGGATGGGCAACGCAAAGGCGGCTGTCTTGCCGGTGCCGGTCTGGGCACTGGCCAGCACATCGCGACCACGGCGAATGGCCGGGATGGCCTGGCTCTGCACAGGGGTCATCTCCTGATAACCGCAATCTGAGATGGCGCGCAAAATCTCGGGGGCAAAATCGAACGATTCAAATCTCATGTTGGGTTCCTGTGTTCCAGCGGAGCTGTAGTTGGCGTGGGTGGCCTGGGCCGGCGTGTGGCCTGGCATCGGCGAGGCGTGGAGCCAAGGACGGCTGGGTCTGACATCAGATCAGAAGATGAGCCGGAAAATGGCGGGCGCGAAGTGTAACAGATAGGCGACAGGAATGCCGCCTCAAATGGCCTGTATTTTTCCGGGGGCTGCGCCCGCCAGACGCGGCAGCAGGCGCAGCCCGGGCAGTGAGATCAGCGCACCCGCTTGCTCGGACGCTTGAGCAGCCGCATGCCGATGGCCGCCACCGCGATGACGAACAGCCCGAAAGAGGTGACAAGCAGGCACTTGGTCAGCAGCTCCTGATGATGGGCAAAGACCGGGGTCGCCATCACCATCTTGCCGGCCATGCTCAGCACCAGGGACCAGAGGAAGGCGCTGGCAAAACTCGCCACGGCCACCCGCAGCAGGTGCAGGCGGGAGACTCCCATCAACATGGGAGTCAACACTCTCACGAAGGGGATGAAACGGGAGACGAACATGGCCCAGAAGCCGTAACGATCCAGCAGTCGGGAGGCCCTGGGCAGGCTCCCTTCCGGGATCATTCGCTCCACATGGCCCATGAAACGGGTGCCATGCAGTGCCTGCCCCTGCCAGTAGGCGAGCACGCTCCCTATCCCGGCTGCGAGCGGCAGATAGAGCAAGGTCACCTCGGGCCCCAGCACCCCCATGCCCACCAGACCGCCCGCCAGCAGCACCAGGCTGTCACCGGGCAGGGGCAGAAAGACGAAGCTCGATTCAAGGAAGAGGATCACCACCAGACAGGTGACGAGCAGACCGATTGCCTGCATTTGTATAAGCTGATCAAAATCCTGATGCCATATGGCAAGCAGCATGTCCTGCATCTGGTGTGACTCCCATCAACGTAATGCGCATTCGTCATGATGACCCGAAGGCCCCGTCTGGTAATCCATCCCAGCTACCACCCCAATGTTCGTATTGGAGGCCTCTTGTACACCCGGGGAACTGAACAATAAATTAATGTCTGTGATTTCTGCCCAGCGGTTCACCCTTCTCGCGGCCCAATGCGCACGCCCAAAACAGGACGGGCCAGCCCTTGCCAGGCTGCCAAGCCAGATGAAACCCGTTACAGTGTGAACATGCCCCGATGGACGGGGTACTCATGGAGCCAGGTATGGCAAGACAGCTCTCTTCTCACACACTTTCCTTGCTGGCGGTTATTGCCGGCGTCTCTGCCGGTCTTGTGACAAAGGCCCGTGCCAGCGACGAGAGCCTGGTGCAACAGCGCGCCAACGCCGTCGTCTCCCTCATGAGCTACGCCGTGGTGCCGGATATCACCGCCAGCAACCTGAATATCGGCAGCGGCACCAACGACACCTCTGCCCTCACCATCACCCAGCTCGGGGGTGGCGCTACCCTGAGCGAGGATGTTCCCCTCTATCTGGAGGGCACCCTGGGCTACAGCCGCTACGATCCCCAGTTCGTGTTCACCGATGGCAACGAGACCCGCACCATTCCCACCAAATGGAACAGCCTGAGCGCCACCGGCGGCATCGGCTGGGATGTCGGCGTCCACCGGGATCGCTTTGGTGGCAATCTGGTGCTGCGGCCCAT
This sequence comes from Aeromonas sp. PrichA-15, assembly GCF_017939245.1. Taxonomy (NCBI): domain Bacteria; kingdom Pseudomonadati; phylum Pseudomonadota; class Gammaproteobacteria; order Aeromonadales; family Aeromonadaceae; genus Aeromonas; species Aeromonas sp. PrichA-15. Next base: position 23,829 of record NZ_JAGKRH010000128.1, read on the forward strand.
CGCCAATGTCACCCTGGGCACGGTGGCCAGCGACCTTCGCATCGGGGCCGCCCTGCTCGAGCACAGGAGCGGCAAGAGTCTGGACTTCCTCGACGGCGGCACCCTCAATGTCTATGGCCTCGGCGGCTCATTGATGCTGGACTATGAGCTCTTCTCCGCCGCCCAGGACATCGATGCCGAGCTGCGCTACTCCTACCAGCATCTGCAAAGCTTCACCGGCACCGCCGAGAGCGTCAGCGGTCAGGCCGATGCGGAAAACCTCGGGCTTTACCTGCGCCGTCGTGCTCCCCTCTGGGACTGGACCCTGCTGGACAGGCCCCTTCGCTACGTGCTGGAAGGGGCCAGAACCGAATACCTGGGGCAGCAACGGGGGCTGCTCGGTTTCAACAGCCTCAACTCCCTGGGACTTGGCCTCGAACTCGACAGCAGCAAGTACGACATCTTCATCACCCGCACCCGGCTGGTGGCCCGCTATATGTTCAGCAACAGTACCAGCGGCTACTCCATCGGACTGGCGATGAGTTTTTAGCGCAGCAAGGCGACATGAACCGTCCCCATCACCAAATCTCTGACTGAACGCACATTTGACTCCATTGCCGCTATGAGGTCCCACCTGTATCTCCTAGCATGGGGATACGGACGGTGGGTGAAGACGTAAAGCAGAACCACGCCGGGGATTGTGGTCAGGCTGACTGCCTACTGTTGAGCAGAGAACACATGACATTTCCAGGGACAGGGAGCTTGTTATGGCCAAATTTCTGAATACCAGCGCAACCAACTATTTCCTCGAAGAGCTGATAAAAGATGCCAAGGAGCGGTTAATCCTGATCAGCCCCTTTCTCAAACTCAATGACAGGATCAAGGAGCTGCTGACCGACAAGAACCGGCTCAAGATCGATGTGCGGATCGTCTATGGCAAGAGCGAACTCCAACCGGAAGAGATCAGCTGGCTCAAGGAGCTCACCTATATCCGCACCAGCTTTTGCAAAAATCTCCATGCCAAGTGCTACCTCAATGAGGAGATGTGCATTGTCACCAGCCTGAACCTCTACGAATTCAGCCAGGTGAACAACAACGAGATGGGGGTGTTGATCCGACGGGCGGATGACAGTGAGCTGTACCGCGATGCCTACGATGAAGCCCAGCGCATTATTCGGGTGAGCGAGGAGGTGCGCATCACGTTGGAGCGCGTCGCAAGCGACAGTGACCCGCAGGACAACGTGGCCGCCCATGCAGGTACAGCACCGGTTTGTCCAAAATGCGGCACAACCATGGTACTGAGGACCAGCAAACGGGGAGATACCAAGGGCAACAGCTTCTGGGGCTGCCCCGAATACCCCAAGTGTCGCAGCATCATCCCCATCGAGACCCATCCCTGGCCGGGATCTGTGAAGGCTAAATCACATGGATATCACTGCTGCCATAGCGCCGCTGCTGACTCAGCTCTGGTTTTTCCTGCCACTGCTGTTGATTGCCACCCTGCTCAAAACGGCCTGGTTCAAAGGGATGGTCGGGGAGTGGTTTATCAATCTCTGTATTCGGCTATTTCTCGACAAGCGGGAATATCGCCTGCTCAAGGACGTGACCCTGCCCCCCCCCCAGGGCAGCACCCAGATCGATCACGTGATCGTCTCCCGCTTCGGGCTATTCGTGATTGAGACCAAGAACATGAAGGGTTGGATATTCGGCAACCCGACCCAGAAAAGCTGGACCCAGCAGATCTATCGCCGCAAGCACAGCTTCCAGAACCCGCTGCATCAGAACCACCTGCACATGATGACCCTCAAATCCCTGCTGGGGCTCTCAGACAACCAGCTTCACTCCGTCATCTTCTTTATCGGCGACTGCACCTTCAAGACCCCTATGCCGGACAACGTGATGAACCGCGGGCTCATTCGCTACGTCAAGGGTATAACCACGCCGGTATTGGCCGAGAACGAGGTCGCTCGCGTTGTCGACACCATTCAACAAGGGCGACTTGCCGCCAACTGGCAGACTCACAGACAGCATGTGGCACAGCTCAAGGCCCGCCACGGGAAAGCCCCCACCAAGCCTGTGCCAGCCAGCGTGCCGAGCGCTCACCACCCAGCACCGCCAACGGCCATTTATCCGGCGAACCTCCAGAGCCCCATGTGCCCAAGGTGTGGCAACCCCATGGTGCTGCGCACTGCCGGTCGAGGTGACAACAAGGGAAAACCGTTCTGGGGATGCCGTGAATTCCCCACATGCAGAGGGACCAGAGCGCTGATGAAGTAGATGGGAAGGCTGAACGACGGAGGCATAAAACAAAGGCGGCCAATTGGCCGCCTTTATTATTTCTGCAAATCAGCGGATCGTTGCCATCTTCTGCACACAGCGCTGCTCGCGCTCATCCACCCGCTTGGCAAACCAGGCTGTGGTGAGGTTGCGGGTGATCTTGGGGCTCTTTAGCTGGATACCGGGCAAGATGGCGCGGGGTTGCCGTGTCCCGGCCTGTTTGTCGGCCAAGGCGAAGACCCTGTGGTAGAGATCGCTTTTGGCAAAGTCGCTGCTGTCCCCCAGCTTCAGGCTCTGGTGAATAGCCTGTTTGCTCATGTTGACGCGGCTGGCGATGCTGTGCACTGCGAGCTCGGTCTTGCCGGGCAAATCCGAGTCGTAACGGATGAGATCCCCGTCCAGGGCCAGGGGCTTGCCACTCACCCGGCTTACCGCCGCCTGGAAGGCCGCATTGCGGCTCGCGTACCAGCCCGCATTGAAGTCGGCGAAGCGATAGAGGGTATCCGGGTAGTCGGCGGGATAGCCGAAGATGTGTTTGGTGCCAAACCAGATGCCGCCGCGACGAGTGAACACCTCGTGGCGAATGGACTCCTTCACGGGATAGGGGTACCCACGGGCGTTGGCCTCAGCAAAGGCGACGCTCACCTGCATGGGGCCGCCGGTGCGTACCGGGTTGAGATTGCCAAAGAGCTGCTTGCCCATGGGGACGCTGCCTATCATGTCTTCGAAGATCTCGCTCATCTCCCGCTCGGTGCGAAGTTTGTCGATGCGCTCGGCATAGCTCTTGCCGGTGGGGGATTGGATGGAGAGGGCCGTGCGCACCATGAACTCGGGGATGAGCAGCTTGCCGGCCCGGGCATTGATCTCCTTCCAGGCAATCTTGTTGAGGTTGGGCACCACGGGGTCCGCCTGATAGGTCGCCTCCTGCTCCGCCACCGCCAGCACGCTGCAGACGTTGTGATCGCTCACCGTCAGCCCCTGGGTGGTGAGCGCCGTCACCACGTCATTGGCCCAGCCCGGCTTGTCCACCACGTTGCGCGGCAGGAAGCGCACGATGCGGCTCTTCATGTCGGCCGGTTTTTGCGGCTGCATCGCCTTGGGAATGGGGCGCCCCGCCGGCGTCGCCGGGCTGGTCGGGGCGGGAGGCTCGCTGGCACAACCCGACAGCAGGGCAAGGGAAAGCAGTGACAGCCAGCGCCAATGGGCATCAAACAAGGAGTGAGAGGGGATCATGAAGGCTTCCTGAAGAGCGGGACCTGCCCCTCATCGCGAATGAGAGGGCTCGAATGCATGGAGGCGGACATTGTAGGGAACAAGTCTGACAAGATGAAGGCGGATGAACCTGCTGGCCCGCTGGCTGCGGCATTCCCTGGCGTCATCACGCCAGCTCCACCCGGTTGCGTCCCAGGTGCTTGGCCTGATAGAGGGCGAGATCGGTGCGCTGGAGCAGAGCATCCACCCCCTCCCCGCTCTGGCTGATACCCAGGGCAAGGCTCACGGTGAATCTTACCCCGTCACCTGAGACCAGCTCTTCGGTCGCGCACCTTATCTGCTCCGCCAGCGCACGGGCCTTGTCGCCCGTCATGCCGGGCAGCCAGATGGCAAACTCCTCTCCCCCAAGGCGTGCCACCACCCCATCCAATGGGCAGAGCTGGCGCAGCAGGGTGCTGAATTCACGCAGTACATTGTCGCCGATGGCGTGGCCATAGCGATCGTTGATCAGCTTGAAGTGATCGAGATCCAGCAGCAGGAGCGGCGTCCCCTCCTCTCCGTGCGCCTCCAGCACGGCGCGAAACGCCCGGCGATTGGAGAGCCCGGTCAGCTCGTCTGACATGGCGAGGGAGGAGAGCCGCATCTGGGTGCCATACATCTGCTGCACCATCAGCAGCACACCCCAGGCCGAGGCCAGCATGCCGATCGTGCGCAGGCTATCTTCCACCGTGGAGAGCCACCAGGGCTGGAAATAGGCCTCATCCATCAGATCGATGACGCCGGAGACGAGCCAGAGGGTCAGCCCGCCGGTGAGGGAGAGATAGGTTTTCAAGGTGATCTGGGCACACTGCACCACCCAGAACATGAACAGCAGGGTCAACACGTTGAGCGCTTCGGCCAGAGCCCCGACGGTATAGAGGTTGTGCTCCGCCAGGGGATCAAAACTGGCCCCGGCCAGGATCCCCGTCAGCAGCAGCAGACAGGGCAGGCTCACCAGCGCGAGACGACGGCAGGGAGGAAGCGAGAAGAACCGGGCGGGGTGAACGGATAACCTGAGGGGAGTCTTCATCATGTTTTGGGCTCCAAGCGCGCATGTCTTCTATCCCGAATGGCAGCCATTGGCTGCCATCGCCAGCGAACCCCGACGGCATTCCAGGTGGCAAATCACTGATATTGTGGGCCGATTTTTCCATAAAAAACAATCCCCTCACCATATGGGTCAGGGGATTGTTGCAACAGGGACGGCGCGATCTGCCGTGACATCGGAGTGGGCGGCCCTTCCCTGCTCGCCCTCACGGCAGGCGGGCAGTGCCGCCTCAGGCGCTCTGGCGCAGGGCCTGATGCTGAGCGGCGCCGTTGATCACCGCCTGCAGGGAGGCGTTGACCACGTCGCGACCGACGGCGACGCCACACATCCGGGTGCCCTCGACGCTCAGCAGCACATAGGCGGCGGCGCGGGATTCGGTGCCGGCGGTGAGCGCATGCTCGGAGTAATCCAGCACATCGATGTGCATGCCGGTCTGACGCTGCCAGCCGTTGACCAGGGCTGTGATGGCTCCCTCCCCTTCACCGCACAGTTGCAGGGTGCCGTGGGGGGTCTGCAACTCCAGGCGCAGGCTCTCCTGACTGTCATGACCGAGCTGGAAGCGCCCGATGTGATAGCCGTGGGCAGGCTCGAGATAGTGCTGCTCGAACAGGGTGCGGATCTGCTCCGGGCTGATTTCGCTGCTGCTCGCCTCAGCCTCGGCCTGCACCCGGCGGCTGAAGTCGATTTGCAGCCAGCGCGGCAGTTGCAGACCGAGGTCACGCTCCAGCAGATAGGTCACCCCTCCCTTGCCGGACTGGCTGTTGATGCGGATCACCGCCTCGTAGCTGCGACCGAGATCGGCAGGATCGATGGGCAGGTAAGCCACATCCCAGTAGTGATCCGGTTTTTCTGCCGCGAGAGACTTGCGGATGGCGTCCTGGTGGCTGCCGGAAAACGCCGTGTAGACCAGCTCGCCGGCATAGGGGTGGCGAGGGTGCAGGGCAATCTGGGTGCAGGCCCCCACGGTGGCGACGATGGCATCCATGTCGGACAGGTCCAGCTCGGGGTCAATCCCCTGGCTGTAGAGGTTCATGGCCATGGTGACGATGTCCATGTTGCCGGTGCGCTCCCCGTTGCCGAGCAGGGTGCCCTCGATGCGATCCGCCCCCGCCAGCACTGCCAGCTCGGCGGCGGCCACCCCGCAGCCTCTGTCGTTGTGGGTGTGGATGGAGATGCTCACCTCGGGTCGCGCCTTGAGGTGTCGGCAGAACCACTCCACCTGATCCGCAAACACATTGGGGGTGCTCACCTCCACCGTGGCGGGGAGGTTCAGGATCATCGGGCGGGCAGCGGCGCGCCACTCGTCGATGACGGCGTCACACACCTCGACGGCGAACTCCACCTCGGTGCTGCTGAAACTCTCCGGGGAATACTGGAAACTCCACTCGGTGCCCGGATTGCGGGCCGCATACTCCCGCACCCAGCGCGCCCCCTGCACGGCGATGGCCTTGACCCCGTCCTTGCCTGAGTTGAACACATAGTTGCGCTGGGTCGGGTTGACCGAGTTGTAGACGTGAACGATGGCCCGCTTCGCCCCCTTGAGGGCCTCGAAGGTGCGGGCAATGAGATCTTCCCGGGCCTGCACCAGCACCTGGATGGTGACGTCATCGGGGATGAGGTTGCGCTCGATGAGTTCGCGCACAAAATCGAAGTCGGGCTGGGAGGCCGCCGGGAAACCCACCTCGATGTGCTTGAAGCCGATGTGGGTCATCAGCGCCCACATTTGCAGCTTCTGGGCCACCGTCATGGGCTCGACCAGCGCCTGGTTGCCATCGCGCAGGTCCACGGCGCACCAGAGCGGTGCCCGCTCCAGTACCCGGTTGGGCCACTGGCGATCCGCCAGGTTGATCACGGGGGCACGGCGGTATTTGCGATGATCGAAGCTCATATTCAGATTCCCTTGACGGATGGGCGAGGCACCGGACGACCGGGCCGACAGGCGGGTGGGGCAAGGAGAGGAAGCGGGTTGGTGCGGTAACACCGTCCCTGACGAGTCGCGCGGCGGTAACCCCGCGACCGGTTTTCCTGCGGCCCCCGTCGGTCACCGGGGCCGGCCACGGCAGCCGGATCGGGCTGCGGGCGCTGATCTCTCGCACGCCACCTTTCGGTGTGTCGGCGCAGACGACCTTGTTTGTATGAGCACCCAGTATAGGGAGGTCGTGGGGGCGAGAGATTGCGAAGATTGCACCCCATCATGCCAATTCAGCAATATTGATGCAGTGAAAGTCCATTCATGGGGTGAGTATCACCACCCATGATGATTTATTCGCCATTTCACCCATCTTCCTTGAAGGCGTTTCCCCGGAAGTGGCAGGGCGCAGGCAATAAAAAACCCCGCCATCGCTGGCGGGGTTTGCGTGCATCGAGCGGGCAGCGTGCTGCCGGAGCTCTTAGCGGTTGTTCACCTTCTCATGCAGCTCCTGCACTGAGTTCACATTGGCGGTGGCATCCACGCTGATGGCCATGCAGGTGGCGAAGGCCGCGTGCAGCGTGGTGGTGTAGGCCACCTTGTGCTGCAGGGCGCCACGGCGCAGCTGCTTGGAGTCCTCGATGGCCTGACGACCCTCGGCGGTGTTGACGATATAGGTGTACTCGCCATTCTTGATGCGATCCAGAATGTGCGGGCGACCCTCGTGCACCTTGTTGACCAGACGCGGGTTGATGCTCGCCTCGCCCAAGGTCACGGCGGTGCCGTGGGTGGCGTCGAGGTCATAACCCAGCTCCAGCAGCTTGGCGGCCAGGTTGACCACCCGTTCCTTGTCGCCGTGGCGAACGGACAAGAGGGCGCGACCTTCGCTCGGTACCTGGTGACCGGCACCCAGCTGCGCCTTGGCATAGGCCTCGGCGAAGCTGCTGCCCACTCCCATGACTTCACCGGTGGAGCGCATTTCCGGCCCCAGCAGCGGGTCCACACCCGGGAACTTGGCGAACGGCAGTACCACTTCCTTCACCGAGTAGTAGGGCGGGATGATCTCGGTGGTAAAGCCCTGTTCTTTCAGGCTCTGACCGGCCATGACGCGGGCGGCAATCTTGGCCAGCGGGGCACCGGTGGCCTTGGAGACAAACGGCACGGTACGGGCGGCACGGGGGTTCACCTCGATGAGGTAGATCTCGTTGTCTTTCACCGCGAACTGCACGTTCATCAGACCGACCACGCCGAGTTCCAGCGCCAGCTTGCGTACCTGCTCGCGCATCTCGTCCTGGATGGACTTGGACAGGGTGTAGGGCGGCAGGGAGCAGGCGGAGTCACCGGAGTGGATACCGGCCTGTTCGATGTGCTCCATGATGCCGCCGATAACCACGTCAACGCCGTCGCAGATGGCGTCCACGTCCACCTCGGTGGCGTCGTCCAGGAAGCGGTCCAGCAGCACAGGCGACTCGTTGGAGACGCTCACTGCCTCGGCGAAGTAGCGGCGCAGGTCCTGCTCGTCATAGACGATTTCCATGGCGCGGCCACCCAGCACGTAGGAGGGGCGAACCACCAGCGGGTAGGTGATGCGCGTGGCCAGTTGCACGGCCTGCTCCAGGGCGGTGACGGTGCCGTTTTCCGGCTGCTTGAGCCCCAGGCGCTCGACGGCGGACTGGAAGCGCTCGCGGTCTTCCGCGCGGTCGATGGCATCCGGGCTGGTCCCGATGACCGGCACGCCGTTCGCTTCCAATGCCCGCGCCAGTTTCAGCGGAGTCTGGCCGCCGTACTGGACGATGACGCCCTTGGGCTGCTCGACCCGCACGATTTCCAGCACGTCTTCCAGGGTCACCGGCTCGAAGTAGAGACGGTCGGAAGTGTCGTAGTCGGTGGAGACGGTTTCCGGGTTGCAGTTGACCATGATGGTCTCGTAACCGTCTTCGCGCAGGGCCAGGGCCGCGTGTACGCAGCAATAGTCGAACTCGATGCCCTGACCGATACGGTTCGGGCCGCCACCGATGACCATGATCTTGTCGCGGTTGGTGGGGTTGGCCTCGCACTCTTCGTCGTAGCTGGAGTACATGTAGGCGGTGTTGGTGGCGAACTCGGCCGCGCAGGTATCGACCCGCTTGTAGACCGGGAAGATGTTGTGGCGGGCACGCAATTTACGCACTTCACCTTCGGCCACGCCTAGGATCTTGGCCAGACGGGCGTCGGCAAAGCCTTTGCGCTTGAGGGCGCGCAGGAAGTCGGCGTCAAGACCGGCCATGCCGCGCTCTTTCACCTGCTCTTCCAGTTTCACCAGCTCTTCAATCTGCACCAGGAACCAGGGGTCAATCTTGGTCAGCTTGAACACGCCATCCATGGAGAGGCCGGCGCGGAAGGCGTCGGCGATGTAGAAGATGCGCTCGGCACCGGCATCCTGCAGCTCGTGACGGATGCGGGTCAGGGAGTCGGGGGCGTTCAGGTCAACCATGGGGTCGAAGCCGGTCTTGCCGGTCTCGAGACCACGCAGGGCCTTGTGCAGGGACTCCTGGAAGTTGCGGCCGATGGCCATCACTTCACCCACGGACTTCATCTGAGTGGTCAGACGGTCGTTGGCGCCGGCGAACTTCTCGAAGTTGAAGCGCGGCACCTTGGTCACCACGTAGTCGATGGCCGGCTCGAAGGAGGCCGGGGTGCGACCGCCGGTGATGTCGTTCATCAGCTCGTCCAGGGTGTAACCGATGGCGAGCTTGGCGGCGATCTTGGCGATGGGGAAGCCGGTCGCCTTGGAGGCCAGCGCAGAGGAGCGCGACACCCGCGGGTTCATCTCGATGATGACCATGCGGCCGTCTTTGGGGTTGATGCCGAACTGGACGTTGGAGCCGCCGGTCTCGACACCGATCTCGCGCAGCACCGCCATGGAGGCGTTGCGCATGATCTGGTACTCCTTGTCGGTCAGCGTCTGGGCTGGCGCGACCGTGATGGAGTCACCGGTGTGGATGCCCATGGGGTCGAAGTTTTCGATGGCGCAGACGATGATGCAGTTGTCGTTGCGATCCCGCACCACTTCCATCTCGTACTCTTTCCAGCCGATGAGCGACTCGTCGATGAGCAGCTCCTTGGTCGGGGAGAGATCCAGACCGCGTTCGCAGATCTCCACGAACTCTTCGGTGTTGTAGGCGATGCCGCCGCCCGAGCCACCCATGGTAAAGGAAGGACGGATGATGCAGGGGAAGCCTACCATCTGCTGCACGCCCCAGGCCTCTTCCATGTTGTGGGCGATGCCGGCACGGGGGCACTCGAGACCGATGCTGCGCATGGCCTTGTCAAAGCGGGAGCGATCCTCGGCCTTGTCGATGGCGTCGGCGGTGGCGCCGATCATCTCGACACCGAACTCCTTGAGCACGCCATGCTGCTCCAGCGCTAGGGCGCAGTTCAGCGCAGTCTGACCACCCATGGTGGGCAGGATGGCGTCCGGGCGCTCTTTCTTGATGATCTCGCGCACCACTTCCCAGGTGATGGGCTCGATGTAGGTGGCGTCGGCCATCTCCGGGTCGGTCATGATGGTGGCCGGGTTGGAGTTCACCAGGATGACGCGGTAGCCCTCTTCTTTCAGGGCCTTGCACGCCTGGGCGCCGGAGTAGTCGAATTCGCAGGCCTGACCGATGACGATGGGGCCGGCGCCGAGGATCAGGATGCTCTGTAGGTCGTTACGTTTTGGCATGGCTCTCTTTATCCTCTTAGGCGCGATACTGCTTGATCAATTCAATAAAGTGGTCGAACAGACCGGCACAATCGTGCGGGCCCGGGCTCGCTTCGGGGTGACCCTGGAAGCTGAAGGCCGGACGGTCGGTGCGATGGATGCCCTGGAGCGACCCATCGAACAGGGAGACGTGGGTGGCACGCAGGCACTCGGGCAGGGTCTGCTCGTCCACCGCAAAGCCGTGGTTCTGGGCGGTGATCATCACGGTGTTGTCGTCCAGACTCTTCACCGGGTGGTTGGCACCGTGGTGGCCGAACTTCATCTTGATGGTCTTGGCGCCGGAGGCCAGGCCCAGCAACTGGTGGCCCAGGCAGATACCGAACACCGGGGTGCTGGTATCAAGGAAAGCCTTGATAGCTTCGATGGCGTAGTCGCACGGCTCGGGGTCGCCGGGGCCGTTGGAGAGGAAGATGCCATCCGGGTTCATCGCCAGTACCTCGGCGGCCGGGGTCTTGGCCGGCACCACGGTCAGGCGGCAGCCACGGTCCACCAGCATGCGCAGGATGTTGCGCTTCACGCCGAAGTCGTAGGCCACCACGTGGTATTTCAGCTCATCGGCCGCCGGGATGACGTGACCCTTGCCGAGCTGCCAGCTGCCTTCAGTCCAGCTGTAGGATTCGCTCACGGTCACTTCCTTGGCCAGGTCCATCCCCTTCAAACCGGGGAAGGCGCGGGCCTGTTCGAGGGCATGGGCTTCATCGAGCTGCTTGCCGGCCAGGATGCAACCAGCCTGGGCGCCTTTTTCACGCAGGATGCGGGTCAGCTTGCGGGTGTCGATGTCGGCGATGCCAACGATGTTGTGGGACTTGAGGTAATCGGAGAGGGATTGCTGATTGCGGAAGTTGGAGGCCAGTATCGGAAGGTCCCGGATGATGAGGCCCTGAGCATGGACCTGACTGGACTCTTCATCTTCGCTGTTGGTGCCGGTGTTGCCTATATGGGGGTAAGTGAGGGTAACGATCTGACGGGAATAGGAGGGATCTGTGAGGATTTCCTGATAACCCGTCATCGACGTGTTGAAAACCACTTCACCAACGGAACATCCCTCGGCGCCTATCGACACGCCTTTGAACACAGTTCCATCTTCCAGCACTAGCAATGCAGTGTGATTCAAGACAACCTCCAGTTATTTAGCTTTAAATTCAGCAATTTACCTGGGTGTTGCGGGCTCGGTTCCGGTCTTTGACAGGACTCGAACCCGGCAGATTTCTGGCAAATTGGGCGCATTCTACTTAAAAACGATCTCATTTCAACGTCTTTTCTCGTTTGAAATGCATCTAAATTCAATAAAAAAGCAACATTACCCATTATCTATGCACTCACTCGCTTTGCAACCCCCTCTTCAAAAAGAAAAGCCAAACACAGACAACAAAGCGGCTCCCGATGCCATGCAACGTACAAAAAACCAAATTTACCACTTAATAAACAGCAAGATAGAAAATTAAAAAATAAACAACACAACAGCAAAAATACCATTTGAAGCCAGAAAAGTGAACGCCAAGAATAGAAAACGTTTTTCTTGGATTGCATTTTTAGTCTATTTCACATCAAGGCGAAATGCCCCCCGCAGGGGAATATTGAGACCCAAACCCGTTACCCCTTGATGACATTTTTGTCGCAAGAGGGTGGCAGGCTTGTAAGAATGGCAGGATTTAGCGAGGTTCACTCAAAAAGTGATGATTAAGGCTCATTTCTACAAAAAAGTGACAAAAAACCCCGGCGGACCGGGGTTTGGCAACCAGTACGGGAGTCTGCACTCCCCCTGAAGACGGTTTATTTCAGACCGAGCACATCCTGCATGTCATAGAGACCGGCCCCTTGCTGGCCGAGCCACTTGCCCGCCCGCACTGCACCGTTGGCGAAGGTCAGACGGCTGGAAGCCTTGTGGCTGATCTCGACCCGCTCGCCGATGTCGGCAAACATGACGGTGTGCTCCCCCACCAGATCGCCGGCGCGGATGGTGGCAAAGCCGATGGTGTTGCGATCCCGCTCACCGGTGATCCCCTCACGGCCATAGACGGCGCACTCTTTGAGATCCCGGCCCAGGGTTTTTGCCACCACTTCTCCCATGGAGAGCGCGGTGCCGGACGGAGCATCCACCTTGTGTCTGTGGTGCCCCTCGATGATCTCGATGTCGGTGTACTCCCCCATCACCCTGGCCGCCTGCTCCAACAACTTGAACACCAGGTTGACCCCGACCGAGTAGTTGGAGGCGAAGACGATGCCGATCTGCTTGCCGGCCTCGTGCAGGGCCGCCTTGCCCGCCTCGTCAAAGCCGGTGGTGCCGATCACCATCTGCTTGCCATGAGCCAGTGCAAAGGCGAGGTTCGCCAGGGTCACCTCGGGGCGGGTGAAGTCGATGATGAGATCGAATTCGTCCTTCACCTTCTCCAGACTGTCGCTGATGATGACGCCAAGGCGCCCCAGGCCGTTGAGTTCACCCGCATCCAGACCTATCACGGCAGAGCCCGGTCGTTCCAGCGCCGCTCCCACCACCACGCCCTCGGCGTTGGCGATAGCCTCCAGCAGCACCTTGCCCATACGACCATTACAGCCCATCACGGCCACACGGATCGGATTGTCCATCTCCACCCTCTCATCTCTTTATTATGGAAAGAGACCGTTTTACCAGCCCGCGTCCCCTTTGAAAAGCCCGATCTGGCCCGCCAAACCAACCCGACATTTAAACGATATTTTCATTAAAAACAGAATAAATAACGGAATAACCAGACAAGTCAGAATCACGAAGCAAAAAGCCCTATCCATCTGGACGGCTATCTTGACCCGGGTGGGCCGACTCACTACTGTTGGCCCCCCATGGTGGCAGGATGCCCGCCCTGTGCCCGCCCCGGAGGCGCCACAGGCAACGACAGGAGGTCATTGTTCAAGTTTCGAGGAACACATGATCCAGACCCAACCCCGTGCCAGAGCCCTGCTGCCCCTTCTGGTCTTTCTTGCCCTCTTCATCGGTACCGGTACCTGGCTGACCCTGCAGGGGGTCGAGTTCGCCTTCTACCAGCTCCCCGCCCCCGTTGCCGCCCTGCCTGCCGTCATGCTGGCCCTGCTGATGGGACGCGAGGGGTTCAACAAGAACCTCGAGACCTTCTTCAAGGGGGTGGGCGAGAGCAACATCATGGCCATGTGCCTCATCTATTTGCTGGCGGGCGCCTTCGCCACCGTGGCCAAGGCCACCGGCGGGGTGGATGCCACGGTCGCCCTCGGCCTCTCCCTCATTCCGGGCTGGTGCCTGCTGCCGGGGCTCTTCCTCATCTCTGCCTTCATTGCCACCGCCATGGGTACCTCCATGGGCACCATCGGCGCCGTGGCACCGGTGGCGCTGGGCGTCGCCCAGGCCGCCGGCATCGATCCGATGCTGATGGCGGGGACCATCCTCTCCGGCGCCATGTTCGGCGACAACCTCTCCATCATCTCAGACACCACCATCGCCGCCACCCGCAGCCAGGGCTGCGAGATGAAGGACAAGTTTCGCGAGAACATCAAGATTGCCGCCCCCGCCGCCGTGCTGGTGATCCTGCTCTATCTGGTGCTGGGCTCCACCGGTGAAGCGCCGGCCCCCACCGCCGAGGCGGACTTGCTCAAGGTCGCCCCCTATCTGCTGATCCTGGTGCTGGCCCTCTCTGGCATGAACGTCTTCATGGTACTGGGGCTCGGCATCCTGGCGGCCGGTGGCGTGGGGCTGCTTGGCAGCTACTCCCTCGGCCAGTTCAGCAAGGACATCTATCAGGGCTTTACCAGCATGCAGGAGATCTTCCTGCTCTCCATGCTCATCGGCGGTCTGGGTGCCCTGATGGAACGCCAAGGGGGGCTCGCATGGATAAGTGAGCGCATCGCCGCCCTGATTGCCCGCTTCACCCGCCACCACGATGGCGAGCAGAACGAGAAGGCGGCCGAGCTCGGCATCGCCGGCGTGGTGAGCCTCACCAACCTGTGCACCGCCAACAACACCGTGGCCATCATAGTCGCGAGCAAGGTGGCCAGGGATCTGGCGGACCATCACGGGGTCACCCCGCGCCGCGCCGCCTCCATGCTGGACATCTTCTCCTGCGTGGTACAGGGGCTCATCCCCTGGGGCGCCCAGGCGCTGCTGCTGGGTTCCATCTTCGCCCTCTCGCCGATCCTGGTCGTGAGCATGAGCTTCTACCCCATGGCGCTGGCCCTGGCCGCCATCTTGGCCGTCTTCCTCAAGCACCAGATGGGAGTAGTGGCTCCCGCCCCCCACCGTTCCTGACGCCCGACCTCAGGGGCCGCCCGGCTGGCGGCCCCGCCATCGGCTTTTCATCCCGTCGGCCCCTTGCTAAGGTAGCGCCAGCCCACCTTTGCCCAGGAGTCCCCATGCCGGATACCCAACCCGAACGCCAGAACCTGCGCCAGCTCATTCGCCAGCGCAGAAAAAGCCTGAGCCAGGCCGAGCAGCAGGCGGCGGCCCAGCAGCTGGTCGAGCGCTTCCAGGAACACCCCGGCATCCTCGCGGCCAGGCGCATCGCCCTCTATCTGGCCAACGATGGGGAGCTAGATCCCCTGCCCGCCATCCACTGGCTGTGGGCCCGGCAAAAGGAGGTCTACCTGCCGGTGCTGCACCCCTTCACCCCGGGTCACCTGCTCTTCTTGCGCTACACCGCCACCACCCCCATGACCCGCAACCGCTACGGCATCGCCGAGCCCGAGCTCGACGTGCAGCAGGTACTGCCCCACAGCATGCTGGACATCATCTGCACCCCGCTGGTGGCCTTCGATGAGGCTGGCAACCGCCTCGGCATGGGGGGCGGCTACTACGATCGCACCCTCGCCTGCTGGCACGAGCACCAGCTCGGCCCAAGACCCCTGGGGCTCGCCCACGACTGCCAGCAGGTGGATGCCGTCCCCCGGGAGCAGTGGGACGTGCCGCTCCCCCAGATCATCACCCCCAGCCGCAGCTGGCACTTTGCCTGATCAGACGGGGCGCCCCCTTCGGTTCAATAAACAGGCAAACGATTTACATCTTGAGGATTTTTGCGCCGGAACGTGAGCACCATGGTCGCTCTGGGGGGGATGCTTGGATATAATGCGCCCGCTTTTTCCATAAGGATCCATCATGACTCAAGATGAAATGAAGAAGGCGGCCGGTTGGGCTGCGCTCAAATACGTGGTACCCGGCACCATCGTCGGGGTGGGCACCGGCTCTACCGTCAATCACTTCATCGACGCACTGGCGACCATGAAAGACCAGATCAAGGGCGCGGTGTCGAGCTCCATCGCCTCCACCGAGCGCCTCAAGGGTCTCGGCATCCCGGTGTTTGACCTCAACGACATCGATGCCCTCTCCGTCTACGTGGATGGTGCCGACGAGATCAACGCCAGCCGCGACATGATCAAGGGGGGCGGCGCCGCCCTGACCCGCGAGAAGATCGTCGCCGCCGTGGCCGACCAGTTCATCTGCATCATCGACAACACCAAGACCGTCGACGTGCTGGGCACCTTCCCCCTGCCGGTGGAAGTGATCCCCATGGCCCGCGAATACGTGGCCCGCGAGATCCGCGCCCTTGGCGGCAACCCGGTGTGGCGTGAAGGGGTGGTGACCGACAACGGCAACATCATTCTGGACGTCAAGGGCATGGCCATCACCGATGCCAAGGCTCTGGAAACCCGCCTCAACAGCATCGTGGGCGTGGTCACCAACGGCCTGTTCGCCCACCGTGGCGCCGACGTTGTGCTGATCGGCACCCCCGAGGGTGTGATCACCAACTAAGGCCCGCTCCCCGGACCTCTCCCTCCGGGCAAGCCCCCGCCCCGGTCAGTCAATCTGACTGCCCCAAATGGACAACGGCGCCTCATGGCGCCGTTTCTGGTTATCCCTCAATGGTTTGTAGCAGCACATCTGCAACAATCGTTGATAACTTCAAAGAATTTGACTTTCGTCACAAATATTCCCTCTCCCAAACGTTTTTGCTACTTTACGGTTTTCTTCACACTGCAAGCCTGAACGCATTTTTCAAAACAATAGAGGGAACGTCATGACAGCCAAGTTTTCGCTGGACAAGGATAAGATCAAGGTACTGCTGCTGGAGGGAGTCCATCCCAATACGGTGGAGACCTTTCGGGCAGCCGGCTACACCAATGTGGAATATCTGAAGACGTCCCTGTCGGAAGAGGAGTTGATCGAGCGCATTCGTGACGTGCATTTCGTGGGCCTGCGTTCACGCACCCAGATCACCGAGAAGGTGCTGGATGCCGCCACCAAGCTGGTGGCCATCGGCTGCTTCTGCATCGGCACCAACCAGGTCTCCCTCGACGCCGCCCACGTGCGCGGCATCCCCGTCTTCAACGCCCCCTTCTCCAACACCCGCTCCGTGGCCGAACTGGTACTGGGGGAGATCCTGCTGCTGCTGCGCGGCATTCCCGAGAAGAACGCCAAGTGCCATCGCGGCGTCTGGGAGAAGCTGGCCAACCGCAGCGTCGAAGCCCGCGGCAAGAAGCTCGGCATCATCGGCTACGGCCACATCGGCACCCAGCTTGGCATCATCGCCGAGATGATCGGCATGAAGGTCTATTACTACGACATCGAGAACAAGCTCTCCCTTGGCAACGCCATCCAGGTGCCGAACCTGGTGGAGCTGCTCAACATGTCTGACGTCATCAGCCTGCACGTACCGGAAACCGCCTCCACCAAGGATCTCATCGGTGCAGAGCAACTGCGCATGATGAAACCGGGCGCCATCTTCATCAATGCCTCCCGCGGCACCGTGGTGGACATCGACGCCCTGGCCGACGTCATCAAGAGCGGCCACCTCTCCGGCGCCGCCATCGACGTCTTCCCGGTGGAGCCCAAGTCCAACGACGAGGAGTTCCTCACCCCGCTGCGCGGCCTGGACAACGTGATCCTGACCCCCCACATCGGCGGCTCCACCCAGGAAGCCCAGGAGAACATCGGTCTGGAAGTGGCCAACAAGCTGGTCAAATACTCCGACAACGGCTCCACCCTCTCCGCTGTCAACTTCCCGGAAGTCTCCCTGCCCGGCCACAAGGGCTCCAGCCGCCTGCTGCACATTCACCGCAACCAGCCCGGCGTGATGAACCAGATCAACCAGATCTTCGCCGACGAGGGGATCAACATCGCCGGTCAGTACCTGCAGACCAGCAGCGAGATCGGTTACGTGGTCATCGACGTCGAAACCGAGCACAGCGAGAAGGCCCTGGCCCGTCTCAAAGAGATCAATGGCACCATCCGTGCCCGGATCCTGCACTGATAAGCCCTTATCTGCGCAGTAAAAAGCCCGTCGTGATGACGCAATGCTGTTCACTTAAGAGAATTTGAGTTCCAGTCCACGTAGTATCAGGACAAAAAAGCGAGGGAGGCATGATGCCTCCCTCTTTCTATTGCAAGCCCCGCTGGATAAAGGCTGGAGGAAGATCGACTGGACACAGCCTTGCCCCCTCAACTCAAATCCAATTTATGAATAATCAGTCAAAAAAGTGCTTATCTGAACAGCATTGCGTCGTGATGACGGGCTTTTTTATGTCAGAAGAAAGCTTGCTCTCGCAACCTACCACCAGCCCAGCAGGTTGCGGCCCACCAGGGCGCCCCACACCAGGGCGTTCAAGGTCAGGGCGATGAAGACGGCGGCGGAGCCCAGATCCTTGGCGCGGCCCGAGAGTTCGTGATGCTCGGAGCCGATGCGATCCACTACCGCCTCCACGGCGGAGTTGAGTACCTCGACGATCACCACCAGCCAGCTGATACAGACGAGCAGCAGGATCTCGTTGAGGGAGTCACCTATCCAGAATGCCAGCGGCATCAGCAGCAGGATGAGCAGCAGCTCCTGACGGAAGGCGGCCTCGTTGATCCAGGCCGATTTGAGACCTTTCATGCTGTAACCGGTTGCGTTGATGATGCGGGTGATCCCGGTCGCGCCTGGCTTTGCCACGATAACTACCTCATTTGAAATGGCTTTTGGGTTCACATCCTATCAGAGCCGCCCAAGGTTTCCATCGGGTGACTTTTGCTTTATTTTATTCCCTTGCATTTTGGCATCCCGCCCACCTTATCCACTCGAGAATTGAGTCGTATGTCCATTCACACCGATGAATTGCGCACCCGTCGCCTGGAGGCCCTGATCACCCCCAGCGAGCTGGCGCACGCCTTCCCGTTAACCGACACCATCGCCCAGAACCTGCTGGATGCCCGCCGCCAAGTGGAAGCCATTCTGTCCGGTGAGGATCAGCGCCTGCTGGTCATCGTCGGCCCCTGCTCCATCCACGATCCCGCCGCCGCCCACGAATACGCCCTGCGTCTGAACACCCTGCGGGAAGAGTACAAAGAGAGCCTGTGCATCGTGATGCGCACCTACTTCGAGAAGCCACGCACCATCGTCGGCTGGAAGGGGCTCATCAATGATCCGCGCCTGGACGGCAGTTTCGACGTCAATGAAGGGCTCAAACTGGCCCGCAAGCTGCTGGTGGACGTCAACGAGACCGGCATGCCCACCGCCACCGAGTTCCTCGACATGGTGACCGGCCAGTACATCAGCGATCTCATCACCTGGGGCGCCATCGGGGCGCGCACCACCGAGTCCCAGGTTCACCGGGAGATGGCCTCCGCCCTCTCCTGCCCGGTGGGGTTCAAGAACGGCACCGACGGCAACACCCGCATCGCCATCGATGCGGTGCGCGCAGCCCGTCACAGCCACATCTTCTACTCCCCGGACAAGGACGGCAAGATGACCATCTACCGCACCGCCGGCAACCCCTACGGCCACGTGATCCTGCGCGGCGGCCACAGGCCCAACTACGACACCGCCAGCATCGACGAGGCGTGCGAGGCTCTGGCCCAGGTGGGCCTGCCGGAGCGCCTGGTGGTGGACTTCAGCCACGGCAACAGCATGAAGGATCACCGCCGCCAACTGCTGGTGGCCCAGGATATCTGCGATCAGCTGCGCCGCGGCCGCACCGGCATCGCCGGCATCATGGCCGAGAGCTTCCTGGTGGAAGGGCGTCAGGACGTGGAGAACGGCTGTGCCGCCACCTTCGGCCAGAGCATCACCGATGCCTGTCTGTCGTGGAGTGACACCGAAACCCTGCTGGCCATGCTGGCAGAAGCCGCCCAGGTGCGGCTGGAGAAAACCCGCCAGGGTTAACGGCTGCGCCATCATCCTTCGGCCAGAGCATCACGGATGCCTGTCTGTCATGGAAAGACACCGAGACCCTGCTCGCCATGCTGGCCGAAGCGGCCAAGGTACGTCTGGACAAGCCGGGCTGAACAGCGAATAAAAGCAAAGGGGCCAGTATTCCTGATACTGGCCCCTTATTCTTGCAGGCGGCCGATTACGCTTCGCTAATCGACCCTACAAACGCTATCTCTCGCCCCGTTCTCAAAGAATCGGCATAAACCAGGTGCGGCCGGCCGCCTCGATACGATCGGTACGGATCTGGAACACCCGCTCCAGCAGCGCCTCGTCGATGATCCCGACGTCCCCTTCCCCCACCACGCGGCCCTGTTGCAGGCAGAGCACGCGATCCGCCCAGTCGATGGCCAGATTGATGTCGTGGATGGCCACCACCACCAGCAATCCCTGCGCGGCCAGTTGCTTGAGCAGTCGCAGCAGCGCCATCTGGTGATGCAGATCCAGCCCCGCCAGGGGTTCATCCAGCAGCAGCACCCGCCCGGTCGGATTGAGGCTTGGCCACAGTTGCAGCAGGGTGCGGGCGATCAGCACCCGCTGCTGCTCCCCCCCGGACAAGCGGCTGAAGTCCCGTGCCAGCAGAGGCGCCAGTTCCAGGGCGTCGCACACATCCGCTACCGCCTGCGCCTGGGCATCGGGGCCCCCCTCCTCCAGCCCCAGGCTCAGCACCTGGAACACCGGGATGTGGAACAGCTGGGGCTGGCGCTGGGGCAGCATGGCGCGCCGCGTTGCAAGCTCGGGCCAGCTCAGGGTCGTGATGGCCTCTCCTCCCAGCAAGACGGCGCCATCGGCGGGCAGCAGGCCCGCCAGGGCCCCGAGCAGGGAGGACTTGCCGCTGCCATTGGGGCCGAGCAGGGCCACCAGCTGACCGCCGGGCCAGGCGAGATCCAGGGGGGCGAGGCGATGGGGGATGGCCAGGGCGCGGGCCTCCAGCCGCCAAGGGGCGGGATCAGCGGGACACATCGGCATCTTGCCTCAGCAGCAGATAGATAAAGAGCGGGGCGCCCACCGAGGCGGTGATGACCCCGATGGGCAGTTCACCGGCGTGCAGCGCCGAGCGGGCCACCAGATCTGCCCCGAGCAGCAGGGCGCCGCCCCCCAGCGCCGAGGCGGGCAGCAGGAAGCGCTGATCGCTGCCACCGCACAGGCGCAGCAGGTGAGGCACCACCAGGCCGACGAAGCCGATGACGCCGCACAGGGAGACCGCCACCCCGGTGAGCAGACAGACCGCCAGCACCAGGCGTACCCGCATGCTGTCCACGTTCAGCCCCATGAGGCGGGCCTGGGTCTCCCCCAGCAGCAGTTGTTGCAGTGCCCGCCCCTGCCAGCAGAGCCAGCCGAGGGTGAGGGGCAGCACCAGCCACCACCAGGCGAGCTGCTGGCTGCCGTAGGCGAGACTCCCCATCATCCAGAACATGAATTCCCGCAAGGCGCCGTCGTCGGCGAAATACATCAGCCAGGTCATGGCCGCATTGGTAAGGATGCCGATGGCGACCCCGAACAGCAGCAGCCGCCCATGGCCGAGCCGTGCCCGGCGTGCGAGACGGATGAGCAGCATGGTCACCACCAGGGCACCGCCAAAGGCCGCCAGCGACAGCCCCCAGCCCGGCAGATAGAGCCCGAGCCCCTTGGCCACCGCCATCGCCACCATGGCGGCCAGCCCAGCGCCGCTCGAGACGCCGAGCAGGCCGGGTTCCGCCACCGGGTTGTGCAGCATCACCTGGAGCACGGCACCGCCGCAGGCAAGGGAGGCCCCCGCCAGCAGGGCCAGCAGGGCGCGCGGCAGGCGCAGCTCCAGCAGGATGCGCAGCTCCAGATCCCCCAGCGGCTGCCAGGGCAGCAGCACGAACTCCCCGAGGGCGAGGGAGAGCAGGAACAGGGCCAGGGTCAGCAGCGACAGCAGGAGCAGCCAGCGGCGCTGCCAGCGCTGCTGGCGACGGATGAGAGCGAGATACACGGGATCCCCAAGAAGCGAGGCCCGCCGGGGGGCAGGCAGGAAAGCTGCATGATAACAGCGCGTTACCACCCAAGGTCAAGGCTGGTAGGGCTTGGCCAACGCCGCTATCTCGCCGCTCTCCACCATGGCTTGCAACGCCTGCGCCAGCTTGGGGCCCAGCTCGTGGTGGGGTGAGTGCTTGCTCATCCCGAGGTAGAGCACCACCGGGTTGGGGGGCTGGAAGGGCGCCTTGACGAGGCCGGCGTCGTTGCGCTGGCTCAGGGCGTAATCCACCTGGCAGTCGGTCCCTATCATCAGGGGCAGGTGGCCCCGCTCCACCATGCGCTGCAACTGGTCTTCGGTGGGGACCCCGTGCTTGTCGAGCTGGGTGTCGCCATCGAAGGGGGGGAAGTAAGCGGAGTTGAGCACATAGCCTATCTCGCGGCCCCGCAGATCCTCGTAGCGCCTGAGGCCGGCCACGGCGGCGGGCTTGCCATAGAAGGCAGGCCGGCACTGGTAATAGGACGGCTGCAGGTAGTCGATGAAAGCGGCCCGCTCCTCGGTGTGAGCCAGCCCTATCATCAGATCCGCCTGACCGGTCTGCATCTGTTTGAGTGCCCGTCCCCAGGGCACCCGTTTGAGGGTAAGCACAATGCCGCTGCGTGCCTGCAACTGGCGCAGAATGTCGATATCCAGCCCCTGGAAGTCGTCGTTCTCTGCCAGCATGCGAAACGGCGGCCAGACATCGGTGGCCACCGTCAGGGTCGGCGCACCTTGCGCCCAGCAGGCAAACAACAGACAAAGCGCACCCCAGCTTGTCTTGCCCATCCAGCTTTCGCCTTCTTTTGTTACATCCTTGTGAGCTAAAAATACCCTCAAGCACCACTTATGAAAACCCATGGAGTCGAGATAAAATGCATTGATTTAAAAGGAGAACCTAATGAACCCCATCATGACCAGTATCGGCCTGCTCATCTGCAGCAACGTCTTCATGACGTTTGCCTGGTACGCCCATCTCAAGAGCATGAATCACAAACCCTGGATCATCGCCGCCCTGGTGAGCTGGGGGATAGCCCTGTTCGAATACCTGTTGCAGGTGCCCGCCAACCGCATCGGCCACACCGTGCTCTCCGTCGGCCAGCTCAAGATCCTGCAGGAGGTGATCACCCTCACCGTGTTCGTTCCCTTCTCCATCTTCTATCTGAAAGAAGATCTGAAGTGGGACTACCTCTGGGCGGGTCTGTGCATCCTGGGCGCGGTCTTTTTTGTGTTCCGCGAAAAACTGACCGGCGCCTGAGGCTGTACACTCAAGCCATTCATCATCCCCCAGCCCTTTGAGCGACGAGGCCCCTCATGGAATTGAGAGACATGCTGCAGATCCTGGCCAAACAGGACGGTTCCGATCTCTATCTCTCCACCGGCGCCCCCCCCTGCGCCAAGTTCAACGGCGCCTTGCGCCCCCTCACCCAGGAGCCCCTGGGGCCGGGCGAGGTGGCCCGAATCGCCTACGACATCATGGATCTCGAGCAGAAACAGCAGTTCGAGAAAGAGCTGGAGATGAACCTCGCCATCTCCCTGCCCCAGATAGGCCGTTTTCGAGTCAACATCTTCAAGCAGCGCAATGAAGTCTCCCTGGTGGCGCGCAACATCAAGACCGAGATCCCCCGCTTCGAGGATCTCAAACTCCCTCCGGTGCTCCTCGACACCATCATGGAGAAGCGGGGTCTGGTGCTCTTCGTCGGCGGCACGGGGTCCGGCAAGTCCACGTCGCTCGCGGCCCTCATCGATCATCGCAACCGCAACAGCGGCGGCCACATCATCACCATCGAGGATCCGGTGGAGTTCGTCCATCGCCACCAGAAGAGCATCATCAACCAGCGGGAGGTGGGGGTGGATACCCGCAGCTTCCACGCGGCCCTGAAGAACACCCTGCGCCAGGCGCCGGACGTCATCCTCATCGGCGAAATCCGCGATCGGGAGACCATGGAGCATGCCCTCGCCTTCTCGGAGACCGGGCATCTGGCCATCTCCACCCTGCACGCCAACAACGCCAACCAGGCGTTGGATCGCATCATCAACTTCTTCCCGGAAGAGCGCAGACCCCAGCTGCTCAACGACCTTGGCAACAACCTCAAGGCCTTTGTCTCCCAGCGGCTGGTGAAGACCACGGACGGCGGGCGCCGGGCGGCGGTGGAGGTGATGCTCGGAACCCACACTGTGCGCGATCTCATCAAGCGCGGCGAGTTTGGCGGCCTCAAGGAGATCATGGAAAAATCCAGGGCCCTTGGCATGGTGACCTTCGACAGTACTCTGTTCGATCTGGTGGTCGAGGGGGTGATCGACGAGGAGGAGGCTGTGAAGAACGCGGACTCCCAGAACAACCTGCGCCTCAAGATCAAACTCTGGCGGGAGAAGGGTCAGATTGGCAACAGCGCGGCGGCGAGCGGCTGGAGCCTGGAGCCCACCAAGGACGAGGGCGACCTCTTCTGAGACGGGCCCGGCGGCCACGAAAAAGGGAACCCTCGGGTTCCCTTTTGCATGTGGGCAGGCGTCAGCCCTTCTGGACCAGCCCTATCTGGCCGGGCTCGCACCACTCAAACGTCACCTCTTCGTGCTTGCCGCAGCAGGAGCCGCCACACAGGCGGCTCTCCCGCTTGGCGACGCGCCCCTTGCGCATCCAGACCCCGAGCATGGCCTCTACCGCATCCTCGGAGGTGTGGAAGTGGCGGGCCAGCGCCCGTCGACTCACCTTCTTGTGCAGGGCCAGATAGTCCCCCAGTTCACGCAGGATCACAGAATACCCCCCTCTCGGCGCACTCGCCCCTGACCATGAGCCCCTTCACAGGGTTACCACCTTGCGGGCGACGATGTCGCCGTGACGACGCCCCAGCCACCAGAGCAGCACCAGGGAGAACAGATAGCTCAGGCTCCAGACCAGGCTCTGCGCCGGGTGGGCGGCGAAGGTCGCCAGTTGATAGAAGAGGGTGGCGCACAGGAAGGCGACGTAGTTGCACCAGGCGGCGGTGAACAGGGCCCACTGGCGACCGGTCTCTCGCACCAGAGCCCCCATGGCGGCGGCGCAGGGCATGTAGAGCAGCACGAACAGCAGGTAGGCAAAGGCCCCGGCCACGCCGTCGAAGTGGGTCTGCATGTTGCCGTAGGTGGAGGTGTCCACCTCCTGGGCCTCGGCTGCCGCCTGCTTGTCCTCCAGATCCCCCACCTTGAGCCCCATGGGATCGGCGGGGTCGATGTCCGCCAGGTTGGCGGGAATGGTGGCCAGCGCCGCTTTCAGGCTGCCCAGCAGGGAGTATTCACTCTCCTCCTCATCACCGGCGCCGCCGGCGTAGAGGCTGTTGAGGGTAGCGACCACCGCCTCCTTGGCAAAGATGCCGGTGAGGATACCCACCGTGGCCTGCCAGTTGTCGTCCCGCACGCCTATGGGATGCAGCACCGGGGTCACGGACTGGCTCAGCTTGCTCAGCACCGAGTTCTCCTGATCCTGGTTGCCGAAGCTGCCGTCGGTGCCGAGGGAGTTGAGCACGCTCAGCACCGCCACCATCAGGACGATGGTCTTGCCCGCGCCGAAGATGAAGCCCTTGAGTTTCTGCCAGGTGCGCAGCCCCACGTCCACCGGACGGGGCCACTCGTAATCGGGCATCTCCATCACCATGGAGTCGCTCTTGCCCGGCAGCAGAGTGCTGCGCAGGAAGAGGCCGGTGAGCACCGCCACCAGGATGCCGAACAGATAGAGACCGAACACCAGGTTCTGCCCCGACTCGGGGAAGAAGGCCACCGCGAACAGGGCGTAGACCGGCAGACGGGCACCGCAGGACATGAAGGGCGCCATGGCCGAGGTCATCAGCCGCTCGCGCTCCGACCCCAGGGTCCGGGTTGCCATCACCGCGGGCACGGTGCAGCCAAAGCCCATCAGCATGGGGACGAAGGCCTTGCCGGGCAGGCCGAGGCGACGCATCAGGGCGTCCACCACGAAGGCGGCGCGGGCCAGATAGCCGGAGCTCTCCAGCACTGCGAGGAAGAGAAAGAGGCAGCCCACCACGGGGATGAAGGTCGCCACCGTCTGCAAACCGGCACCCACGCCGTCCGCGAGCACGGCCCCCAGCCAGTCGGGGGCACTCATCAGCCCCAGCAGATGGTGCACCCCATCCACGAAGAGAGCCCCCCCGAGGATGTCGAAGAAATCGATGAAGGCGCTACCCACCTTGATGGCGAACATGAACATCAGGTACATCACCAGCAGGAAGAAAGGGATGCCCACCCAGCGGTTGAGCAGCACCCTGTCCAGCCGTTCGCTCTGGGCGACGGTGAGCTTGTCCTGATGACGGCACGCCTGCTGGCACCAGTGGTGGATATGGCCGTAGCGCAAATCAGCGAGTTGCAGGTCGATGTCCTGGGCGTGGTGGGCGCGACTCACCACGTTGTCGGCCGCCGCCTGCTGCCCCGCCGCCAGGGTCTCCTGCATGGCGATGTCTTCCTCCAGCAGGCGCAGGGCGCGGCCACGGCGATGCAGATGATGAGGGGCGAGCAGGGTCTCCAGCTCGGCGATGTCCCCCTCGAGGGGCTGACCGTAGTCGAGCACCAGGGCGGGCTGGGACTGGCCGATATACTGGTGGATCCCCTCTTTGAAGGCCGCCACCTGCTGGCGATTGTGGGCCGAGAGCGACACCACGGGGCACCCCAGCGCCTTGGCGAGCAAGGCCTCGTCGATGGTGATGCGCCGCTTTTGCAGCAGATCCATCTTGTTGAGCACCACCACCATGGGCAGCCCCAGCTCCCGCAGTTGCAGGGTGAGGTAGAGGGAGCGCTCCAGGTTGGCGGCATCGATGACGTTGAGCAGCAGATTCGGCTGCTGGCGCTGGACGAAGCGACTGGCGATCTGCTCGTCCAGGCTCGCCTCCTGGTTGGCCAGGGCATAGATGCCGGGCAGGTCCACCAGGGTGTATTCCTGCCCGCGGGTAGCAAAGGCC
Organism: Aeromonas sp. PrichA-15; assembly: GCF_017939245.1. NCBI lineage: Bacteria > Pseudomonadati > Pseudomonadota > Gammaproteobacteria > Aeromonadales > Aeromonadaceae > Aeromonas > Aeromonas sp. PrichA-15. The sequence goes on from NZ_JAGKRH010000128.1 coordinate 50,135, forward strand.
CCCATCTTCTTGTCGACGGTGACCCCGCTCCAGTTCCCCACCTGCTGGCGGGAGCCGGTCAGGGCGTTGAACAGGGAGGTCTTGCCGCTGTTGGGATTGCCCACTGTGACCAGGTTGTAGCTCATACCGGCTCTACCTCGATTTGCTGGGCCAGACTCCGCTGCATGGAGAGGCAGATGCCCTGGCACTGGATCTGGAGCGGGTCCCCCAGGGGGGCGGCCCGCAGATAGAGGATCTCGGTCTGGGGCAGCAGCCCCATCACCATCAACTTGCGCCGCAAGGCGCGACCAAGGTGGTTCATGTGCGTGATGCGAGCGCTCTGTCCCGGCGACAGCTCTGTGAGTACCATGACGGGCTCCTGAAGTTAAACAAGAATAATTCGCTTTTAATGGGGGGATTATAAGCTGTGCCCTCAACATTTATTTGCGTAAAATCAAACTCCGCTTAGCTAACCGACAAAGTATTGCCATGAGTCACGACAACAACAGCCGCCTGGTCTACAGCACGGACGGCGGCATGATCAAGGAATCCGCCCCCGCCCAGCACGCCTCCCCCTTCCCCGCCGACGGGGTCGTGCGCATCCGCCGCGAGACAAAGGGACGCAAGGGGGCCGGGGTCATCAGCATCCACGGCGTTCCCGCCGACCAGCAGAAGGCCCTCGCCACCCTGCTCAAGAAGAAGTGCGGTACCGGCGGCGGTCTCAAGGAGGGGATCATCGAGATCCAGGGGGACAAACGGGACCTTATCAAGGCCGAACTGGAGAAGGCCGGCTTTCAGGTCAAGCTGGTGGGGGGATAATTCCCCATCCCGTGCCTTGCCTCACCGGGGGTTTTTCCCTAGAATGCCCGCTCCCATCGAGGGGGAGTAGTCTCGCCACGGACCCGTTTCGTGCGCGATCCTGATCAACATACTTGGTGCCAACTCACCATGGTCAGGGTGATCCGGGCAATGCCGGATTTGACAAGACCTTTGACGGGCCAGTGCCAAAACCGGGGACGGATGGCACAGGCTTGTCTTTGGTTTATAACAATTCCGTCCCCCGGTCATTTTTATGGAAGCCTTGTTAACCTCCACCATCAGCGTTGCCATCGCCGAGATCGGCGACAAGACACAGCTGCTGGCCCTGTTGCTCATCTGTCGTTTTCGCAAACCCTGGCCCATCATCGCCGGCATGCTGGCTGCCACCCTGCTCAACCACGCAGGGGCCGCCTGGATAGGGGAATTCATCAGTCGCTGGATGGATCCCAAGGTGATGACCTGGCTGGTCGCTGGCGCCTTCATCGCCATGGCCGCCTGGATCCTGGTGCCGGACAAGATGGACGATGAAGAGAGTTCCCTGGACAAGTACGGCCCCTTCATGGCCACCTTCGTGCTCTTCTTCATCGCCGAGATCGGTGACAAGACCCAGATAGCCACCGTGCTGCTGGCAGCCAAGTACGACTCCCTGATCCAGGTGATCACCGGCACCACCCTCGGCATGATGCTGGCCAATGTGCCCGTGGTGCTGCTCGGCAAGCTCGGGGCCGACAAGCTCCCCCTCAAGGGGATCCGTATTGCCTGCGCCATCCTCTTTGCGGGGCTTGGCATCTCCACCCTGATCTTCGCCTGACCTCCAAAGAAGCCGGCGGGGATCAGCGTGAGCACTGATCGCCACCGCCGCCCCGGACGTCCTTCAGGCCCCCTCCTCACGGCGGGGGCCTTTTTAGTGCAAAGACATGGCCCCGTGCCGCGACCTGTGTCGCAGCGCCGACGGCGCCCCTGCCCCGAGACGCGGCGCCGTGCCATAATGCCTTATCTTTCAGGCATCACGGCTTCAGGAGCCCCCATGCACCTCACCTCAAGACAGACCCTGCTCGACTTGGTCAGGCGCGGCCGCCTGCCACGGGCCTCGCTGCCTGCCGCCCTGGCCCTGTGCGATCTGCCCCCCGGCCCTGCCCGCTGGCAGTGGCTGTTCGACAGGCTGCTGCTCTGGCTCGGCTGCCTCTGCCTTGGCGCCGGCCTCGTCTTCTTCGTCGCCTTCAACTGGCAGGCCCTGGGGCGCCTCTCACGTCTCGCCCTGCTGGAGCTGCCGTTGCTCGCCATGCTCCTGGTGCTCTGGCGCAAACCCATGAGTGATACCCCGCGCCAGGCCCTGCTGCTGGCCCTGGCCCTCAACCTCGGCGCCCTGCTCGCCCTGGTGGGCCAGACCTACCAGACCGGCGCCGACCCCTGGCAGCTCTTCGCCACCTGGGCCCTGATGCTGCTGCCGCTGGCGGCCCTTGGCAGAAGCCCGCTGCTCTGGACCCTGGCCTGGCTGCTCGGTCAGCTCGCCCTGGTGCTCTACTGGCGGCTCGGCCTTCTCGATCTCTTCTTCTCCTTCAACGAGGAGGCCCTCGGCTGGTGCCTGACCCTGCTCAACGCCGCCCTCTGGGGTCTGCTCATCCTGGTGCCCGCCCGCTACGCCCTGATGCCCTCCTGGCTCGCGGGGCTGGCCGCGGGGCTCGGCATCACCCTGCTCACCCTGCTGGCCCTGTTCGATGCCGCCTCTCCCTGGGTCTGGCCTGCCTGGCTCGCCTGGCTCGGCGCCGCCTACCTGCGCTGGCACCACAGGTTCATCGCCGGGCTCGCCATGGGGTGCCTGAGCCTCATCGCCGTCATCCTCGCGGCCCTTGGCAAGTGGATGGAACCGGACATGAACGGCTTTTTGCTGCTGGCCCTCATCGCCATCGGCCTGTCGGTGATGGCCAGCCGCTGGCTGCAAGAACAACGGAGGCAGCATGTCTGATCTCACCCCCTGGGAGCGCCTGCATGCTGCCCAACTTGTGGAAGGGGATGCCCCCCGGGATGAACAGCCCCACTGGTCGGGCCGTTTTCTGCTCGGCATGGTGGGCTGGATAGCCGCCCTCTTCCTGCTCTTCTTCCTCTTCATGGCCTTCGAGCAGCTGACCCGCGACCCCAACAACGCCCTCACCATGGGGATGGTGCTGATGGCCGCCGCCCTCGGTCTCAACCGCATGGCGACCCGCAGCGATCTCTGGGATCAGTTCGTGCTGGCGCTGGCGCTGGCGGCAGATGCCTGGCTGCTCTACGGCCTGCTGGACAGGCTGGATCTGAACGTCGCGTGGCTCTGGTTCGGTCTGACCGCCTTCTCCCTCGGGGTGGCCGCCCTGTTCGAGCACTGGCTGATCAGGCTGTTCCACAGCTTCGCCGCCGCCATCCTGCTCACCCTCGCCCTCGCCTGCCTCGGCCTGCACCTGCTGGCCCTGCCGCTGGTGATGGGCGCCGTCGCCCTGTGCTGGCTGCAGGCGGAGCGCGATCCCGCCCGCCATCAGCTCTATGAATCCCTCACCCTGGGGCTGGCACTCTCCCTGCTGGTGCTGGGACGGCTGCACCACCCCCTGTGGGAGGGAGGCACCAGCGTGCTCAATGAGCTCGGCAGCTCCCGCCTGCCCCTCTGGCTCAATCCCCTGCTCTGCGCCGCCCTGCTGCTCGCGGTCATGGTTCGCCTCAGGCTGCCGCTGCGCTACGGGCTGCCGCTGGTGGTGATCAGCGCCATCATTCCCGGCATGGGGGCTGGCGCCCTGGTGCTGGTGCTCGGCTTCTACGCCGGCAGCCTGGCCCTGATGACCCTGGCAGGCCTCCTGCTGCTCGGCTTTGGCTCCCTCTATTACTACGATCTGGGGCTGACCCTGATGACCAAGTCCTGGCTGCTGCTCGCCTCGGGGGCCCTGCTGCTCGGTACCCGTCAGTGGCTCAAGCACCTTCACCACAGGAGCCCCTCATGAGACGCCTCGCCTTTTTGCTGACCGGTCTTGCCCTGCTCGCCGGCATCAACGCCACCGTCTGGCGCTTCGAGCACGCCATGAGCCAGGGGGAGGTGGTGCTGATCGAGCTGGCACCGGTCGACCCCCGCTCCCTGATGCAGGGGGACTACATGCGCCTGAACTACGCCCTCGCCCGCCAGCTGGCGGGCCGCCAGGCCGCCGTCGGCCCCCACACCCTGGTCGTTCGCCTGGATGAACATCAGGTTGTGCACTGGGTGGAAGGGGGCAAGCCCGAAGCCCCTGGCCCGGGGGAGCGTCTGCTCAAGGTGCGCCAGCGCGACGGCCAGTGGTTTATCGGGCCTGACGCCTTCTTCTTCGAAGAGGGCACGGGAGATCAGTATGAGTCGGCCCGCTACGGCGAGTTTCGCCTGCAAGAGGATGGCAACACCCTGCTGGTGGGGCTGAGGGATGAGGCGTTCACCCCCCTGGGTCACACCCGCCCGGCCTGGTAAAAAGGGGGCGCCGACCCGGTTGTGAGTGGCAAGATGATGACGGCCCCCGGCGGATAACGCCTGCGCCGGGTGGCGAAACGCCGTGACTTGGCAACACTTGAAACTGGGCACTCGGCAGCAGGACAGTCAGGATGAACATAGACATTGCAGTCCCCCTTCGCAGACTGGTCGCCTGCGCCGCCCTCGCGGCCATGGTCTGGGGCACTCCCGCGACCCAGGCCAGCCCGGCGCTCGCCAGCCTGCACTACCTCACCGAAGAGTACAAACCCTACAACTTCACCGGGGAGGATGGCGCCCCGACCGGCTTTGCCATCGACCTGCTGCACCTGGTGTGGCAAAAGACCGGCACCCCTGTCCAGCCCGTCAGCATCCTCCCCTGGGCCAGGGGCTACTACCTGCTGACCCAGAAACCCAATGTGGTGCTCTTCTCCACCGCCCGCACCGAGGCGCGCAATCCCCTGTTCAAATGGGCCTGCCCCATCGGCTATGCCGAGATAGTGCTGATGGGGCTCGCCAATCGCCCCCTGACCCTGACCAGGCTGGAAGATGCCCAGCGCTACACCATAGGCGCCGTGCGATCCGACGTGGTAGAGCAACTGCTGCTCAACGCAGGCTTCGACGAGCAGAAGATCATGACCGCCAACCGCCTCTCCCAGGCCCTGCGCATGCTCACCTCAGGCCGGGTCGATCTGGTCTCCAGCAACAAGTCCACCCTGCTGGATCTCATCAAGACCCAGCAGCTGGACCCCGCCCAGTTCGAGGTGCGCTGGATGTTGAGTTCCGAGCAGTACTGTTTCGCCTTCAGCCACCCGGTGGACGATGCCCTGGTCAGGGAGTTCCAGCTCGGCCTGACCCAGGTGCTGGCCAGCAGCGACTTCCAGCAGCTCCAGCACAAATACTTCCCCTCCCCCTGACCCCTTCCCCCGCCGGGGCCGCCATGGCCCCGGCCCGCCTTTGAGCCAGCGCACGAAACCCGTTTAATGTTCGCCACTTGCAACGACAAGGGGTGACGCAGACCGCCTCGGGTCCGTAATATAGGGCGCAGGAGCCTGTTGGCCCCTTTTTCACGGCAAGGGGCAGGGCGCACGGTGGCAGCGACAGTCAGGGGCGGCAGCGTGCCCGCTGGCCGCCTTCATCGGGCAGCGCCGCGCTCACGCCCTTCCCCGCCATCTCTCCGATCTCTTGGGAATACACATGCACAACACAGCGAAATGGTTGATGAGTCTCTCGGTCTGCGCCCTTCTGATGGCCTGCGGCGGTGACAAGACCACCGGCAAGGCCTGTCTCGGGTCAAACAACGACACCCTGGTGGAGGGGATGCAGGACAAATGCAAGGCGGGGGACATTGTCGCCACCAAGCACCCGGCCTATTTCTGCGATTTCAACTACGCGGTCACCTTCAACAGCTACAACTCAGCGATTTGCGTCTACTCCGGCGGTCTGAAACCGGAGAGAACCACGGAAAAATCATGACTGGCGACCCATTTTCCCCGTCTGACACGAAGAAGGCGGCAGTATATGTGGTCGATGCCCGGGCGGCGGTGCCGCCCAGGCCATCCGGGGCGGCTTCGCCCCTATTTCACCCGCATCAGACGGTGATGCTGCCCGGCGCACTCGAGCTGGAGCACCTGGGATCGGGCCATGGCCTCCACCCTGGCCAGCATCTCGGCGCTGTAGCCCTTGCGGCGCATCCATTGCAAGGGCTCCTCGAAGCCCCCTTCGTTGACCACGAAGGTATCTGTGTAGGACTCCTTGACGATGCTGACCACCCAGATGCGCTGCTGAAACTCGCAGAGTCCGGCCACCAGGGTGGCCGCCCGCCCGGCCAGGGCGCGCACACGGCGGGCAAGAAGATGAACCATGGTATGGGCTCCGAACTGATAAAAGGGAAAACAGACTGGCACCCGGGTGGACGCGCCCCCCTGTGCCCTCTCAACCCGCCCCGCTCCTATCGCGGGGCAGACACCTGACTGGAAGGAGGCGGGTTCCCGCCCTCCCCTGCGGCCCGGCGCTGGCGCTTGACCGCATACATGCTCGCATCGGCCCGGTTCAGCGCCTCCTCGACGCTGACCTCGGCCGGCATCACGGCCACCGCCCCCACGCTGGCACCGGGATAATGGATCACCTTGTCCCCCACCGGCAGTGACAGCACGCTGTGCTCGAACAGGCGCTGGCGAAACGCCGCCACCGCCCCGTCCAGCGTGTCGGCGTCCGGGAAAGGCCCCATGCCCACGGCCACGAACTCGTCCCCCCCAAAGCGGGCCAGCAGATCGCCGCCGCGCAGGGTCTCACTCAGTTGCCGCGCCATGGCGGTGAGCAGCCTGTCCCCCGCCTCGTGGCCATGCTCATCGTTGATGGCCTTGAAGCCATCGAGATCCACAAAGGCGATGAGCACCGGATGCCCCGCCCGCTCCGACAGGGAGAAGAGGCGGGTGAGCTCCAGCATCAGGGCGCGGCGGTTGGGGAGCCCGGTGAGGGGATCGGAGAGGGCCAAGCGCGAGAGCTCGTCGTTGGCCTGCTGCAATTGCCGCAGCAGTTGCTCCCGCTCCACCTGTTCGGCAATCAGGTGCGCGAAGAAGGCGATGAGCTGCTGCGCCCCCGCCACCGCGGGTTTTTGTTCGGTACTGGCGCCGCACAGGGTGCCATAGAGGGAGCCGGTCGAGGTGCGCACCGGGCTGCTCAGATAGGAGCGAATGCCGAGCTCGCTGGCCGCCTGGGAGTCCCCCCACAGAGCGGCGACGTCATCGGTGTAACCAATCTCTTCGTCGATGGCACGGCGACACAGGGTATCGCTCCACTCCACCGTCATCCCCTCGGGGATCTGCAGCCCGGCCACATTGCGGGCATAACGGACATGCTGGGTGCTTTGCCCGAGGTCAATCTCGGTGAGATAGGTCGACTCCAGCCCGGTCACCGACGCCAGCATCTCCAGCAAGGGGCGGGTCAGGCTCTCCAGATCCCGCGCGTTTATCATCTGCTCCGAGAGCGCCAGCAAAATTTTATCCATGCCTACCTCCACTACTGCGTGCATCTGATGGGCGACTACCTTAACCAACTCGGGGCGGGCCCGACAAGCGGCAGACCGCGATTGACCGGGGGAAAGATCGATTTGTTCACATTTTGGCATAACCGGACCCCAAGCGGCGTCGCCATGCGAAACACAGGGGCACAACCCTGCCCTCGCCCCTGGGTGCCGGGTCGATTCCTGCCGCGTATTCACCCACGGTCACCATCCCCTCTCCCCTTGCGGGAGAGGGTCAGGGTGAGGGGTCACTCGCCGTCATTTGGCATTGCTACGCCTGTAGGGTCGGTAGGGTCGATTAGCGAAGCGTAATCGTCCGCGGTAACCATCCCCTCTCCCCTTGCGGGAGAGGGTGAGGGGTGGGTAACGTCATTGCTTGGCGAATGCCGCCCCACGCCTCAATGGCACGGCTTCGCCGCGCAGGACACGAGGGCGCGGCCCTCGACGGGGTTTCGCCCGCCAGCCTCGGAGACTTCGGTTTGATCCCCTCCCCCCTTGCGGGAGAAGGTCAGGGTGAGGGGTGGGTAACGGCATTGCCTGGCGAATGCCGCCCCACGCCTCAATGGCACGGCTTCGCCATTCAGGACGCGAGGACGCCGTCCTCGATGGGGTTTCGCCCGCGAGCCTCGGCGACTTCGGTTTGATCCCCTCCCCCATTGCGGGAGAGGGTTAGGGTGAGGGGCCGGTAACGTCATTGCCTGGCGAATGCCGCCCCACGCCTAAATGGCACGGCTTCGCCGCGCAGGACACGAGGGCGCTGTCCTCGACGGGGTTTCGCCCGCGAGCCTCGGAGACTTCGGTTTGATCCCCTCTTCCCTTGGGGGAGAGGGCTAGGGTGAGGGGTGGGTAACGTCATTGCCTGGCGAATGCCGCCCCACGCCTCAATGGCACGGCTTCGCCGCGCAGGACACGAGGACTCCGTCCTCGACGGGGTTTCGCCCGCGAGCCTCGGAGACTTCGGTTTGATCCCCTCTCCCCTTGGGGGAGAGGGTCAGGGTGAGGGGTGGGTAACGGCATTGCCTGGCGAATGCCGCCCCGCGTGTGAATGGCATGGCTTCGCCGCGCAGGACACGAGGACGCCGTCCTCGATGGGGTTTCGCCCGCGAGCCTCGGCGACTTCGGTTTGATCCCCTCTCCCCTTGCGGGAGAGGGTTAGGGTGAGGGGTCGGTAACGTCATTGCCTGGCGAATGCCGCCCCACGCCTCAATAGCACGGCTTCGCCGTGCAGGACACGAGGGCGCGGCCCTCGACAGGGTTTCGCCCGCCAACCTCGGAGACTTCGGCTTGATCCCCTCTCCCCTTGGGGGAGAGGGCTAGGGTGAGGGGTGGGTAACGGCATTGCCGGGTGCAATGTCGTCCCACGTGTGAATGGCACGGCTTCGCCGCGCAGGACGCGAGGACTCCGTCCTCGACGGGGTTTCGGCTTTGTCCCCTCTCCCCTTGGGGGAGAGGGTTAGGGTGAGGGGTCGGTAACGTCATTGCCTGGTGCAATGTCGTCCCACGCCTCAATGGCACGGCTTCGCCGCGCAGGACACGAGGACGCCGTCCTCGATGGGGTTTCGCCCGCGAGCCTCGGCGACTTCGGTTTGATCCCCTCTCCCCTTGCGGGAGAGGGTTAGGATGAGGGGTTCGGTAACGTCATTGCCTGGTGGAATGTCGTCCCACGTGTGAATGGCATGGCTTCGCCATGCAGGACACGAGGGCTCGGCCCTCGACGGAATTTAGCCCGCCAGCCTCAGCGACTTCGGTTTGCTCCCCTCTCCCCTTGCGGGAGAGGGCTAGGGTGAGGGGTCGGTAACGGCATTGCCGGGTGCAATGTCGTCCCACGTGTGAATGGCATGGCTTCGCCATGCAGGACACGAGGACTCCGTCCTCGACGGGGTTTCGCCGCCGCTGCGCGGCTTGGCGAGTGACTTTTCTTTGCGTGGCCAAAGAAAAGTCACCAAAAGAAAGGCCACCCCCACTTGTTCGCCCTCCTGCGTCGGGTTCCCTCCGTTCAGGCAAAAGGTCTGGCGGAACGACGCAGACGGTACATCCCTGTACCGCCTGCGTCTGCGCCGTCGTCCATGACGGCGCTCCTGACCTTGTGCCCTCACCTCGGCGAACAACAGGGGGCAACACCCAACCCGCCGCCCCGAGGCCGGTTAACATGCGTAGGGTGCAACAAGCGCAGCGCATTGCACCGCGGTAACACTCCCCAGCTTATTCGGGGCAAAGATTGGGCGGGTTGTTATCTCACAGCCAACCCCTCGCCCTCGACCCTCTCCCCCAAGGGGCGAGGGGATCAGACCGAAGGATGCCGAGGCTTCGGCAGGCCACAAACAAAAACCGCAGCCCTGGGGCTGCGGTTTTTTTATTGGCTCAACCGGTTGGCGCCAGCAGCGCCACCGGCCTCAGGCACGGCGCCAGCTGGTCTTGCCGGCGCTGTCTTCCAGCACGATGCCCATCTCGGTGAGACGGTTTCGGGCGGCATCCGCCGCGGCCCAGTTCTTGTCGGCGCGGGCCTGATTGCGCTCGGCGATCAGGCGCTCGATTTCGGCAACCTCTTCGTCCGCCTCAATACCCTTCAAGAATGCATCCGGATCCTGTTGCAGGATGCCGAGCACGGCGCCCAGTTCCCGCAGACGGGCACCAAGGCCGGCGGCGACAGCGATGTCTTCGGCCTTCTGGCGGTTGATCTCGCGCACCAGGTCGAACAGGGCGGAGTAGGCTTCCGGGGTGTTGAAGTCATCATCCATGGCATCAACGAAGCGAGCCACCTGCTCGTCGCCACCGGCGGCCGCCGCCGCCGGCAGATCGCGCAATGCGGTGTACATCCGCTCCAGGGCGGCGCGGGCTTGCTTCAGGTTATCTTCCGAGTAGTTGAGCTGGCTGCGGTAATGGCCGGACATCAGGAAGTAGCGTACGGTTTCGGCGTCGTAGTGGGCCAGCACGTCACGGATGGTGAAGAAGTTGCCAAGGGATTTGGACATCTTCTCTTTATCCACCATCACCATGCCGCTGTGCATCCAGGTGTTGACGTAGTCGCCACCGTGGGCGCAGCAGGACTGGGCAATCTCGTTCTCGTGGTGCGGGAACTGCAGATCGGAGCCGCCGCCGTGGATGTCGAAGTGGTTGCCAAGGTGCTTGGAGTTCATGGCGGAGCACTCGATGTGCCAGCCAGGGCGACCCGGGCCCCAGGGGCTGTCCCAGGTCGGCTCGCCGGGCTTGGACATCTTCCACAGCACGAAGTCGAGCGGATTGCGCTTGGCATCCACCACGTCGACCCGGGCGCCGGCCTGCAACTGCTCCAGATCCTGGCCCGAGAGCTTGCCGTAGTCGGCGTAGGACTCGACGATGAACATCACATCGCCGTTGTCCGCCACGTAGGCGTGCCCTTTTTCCAGCAGGGTTTCAATCAGGGCGATGATCTCGCCGATGTGCTGGGTGGCGCGGGGTTCGATGTCCGGGCGCACCATGCCGAGGGCATCGAAATCCTGGTGCATGTCGCCGATGAGGCGCTCGGTGAGATCGTCACAGGTCACGTGCGTTTCGGCGGCGCGCTTGATGATCTTGTCGTCCACGTCGGTGACGTTGCGCACATAGGTGAGGTCGTATCCTGCATAACGCAGGTAGCGAGCGACGACGTCGAAGGCGACGAAGGTACGGCCATGGCCGATATGACAGTGATCATAGATAGTGACGCCACACACATACATGCCCACCTTGCCCGGGTGGATAGGTTTGAATTCTTCTTTTTGACGAGTGAGTGTGTTGTATATCTTCAGCATCTTATGACCACTGCCTGTGAGTAAAATGGCCTGCCATTCTAACCGCATCCGGTATAGAAAACGAGGCAGAAAAAGCCCCCTCTCTCCCCTGCCATCTATGCCGCAGGGCCTTGATGGGCTAGAATTGCCACCACTTTATGCCATACACCTGCGGGCACCTTGCTGCCCGCGTCAAAATGAAAGGACAACTCATGGTTACTCTGCACACCAACCACGGCGACATCACCCTGACCCTGAACGCGGAAAAAGCCCCGGAGACCGTGGCCAACTTCCTGCAATACTGCCGTGACGGTCACTACGACAACACCATCTTCCACCGCGTCATCGACGGCTTCATGATCCAGGGCGGCGGCTATGCCCCGGGCTTCGAAGAGAAAGAGACCCGCGCTCCCATCAAGAACGAGGCGGCCAACGGTCTGTCCAACAAGGTCGGCACCATCGCCATGGCTCGCACCATGGAGCCGCACTCCGCCAGCGCCCAGTTCTTCATCAACGTGAACAACAACGACTTCCTGGACTTCAAGTCCGCCACCACCCAGGGCTTCGGCTACTGCGTGTTCGGTGAAGTGACCGCCGGCATGGACGTGGTCAACAAGATCAAGGGCGTGAAGACCGGCAACTACGGCCGCATGCACCAGGACGTCCCGACCGAAGACATCGTCATCACCAAGGTGACCCTTGCCGAGTAATCCCTGCCGGCCAGGCTCTGATACCACTGCGGCCCCGGCCGCAGTTTTTCCATCTGCCGCCCCCAACTGGCGCCGCCTCGACTATCTGGCCCAGGGCAACGAACGTCAGCGCTCGGCCCACGCCCTGCTGAGCGGCGGCCTGTGGGATGAGCTTGGCCCCCTGTGCAACGATCTGGCCCTGGTGAGCACGATCGCCATCGGGCTGGATAGGCCCGGCAGCGATCTCGACATCCTCTGCCAGCATCCGGACCCGGCCTTCCTTGCCGCGACACTGGCAGCACAAGGCTGGCAGGTGCGAAGCAAGGACGAGCAGGTCTGGATCGCCGAGCAGCGACGCCACGGGCCAGATGGCCAGTGCTGGCCAGTCGAGCTCTACCTCACCCCTGATCCCCTCGAGATGTGTCATGGCTGGCGCCACCTCAGCCTGATGGCCGCCCTGCTTGAGCGCTTTGGCGCCCCCTTCCACCGGGAAGTGCTGCGCCTGCGTTTTGATGAAGGGCTCAAGGGGGAAGCGGCCATGTGCCGCCTGCTGGGTCTGTCCGGCGACCCTTACGAGGCGTTGCTGACCCTGGAGGGCGTCAACCTTGCGAGGCTCTGCTGCCCTTCCCTCCCCCACCCGCTCGACGAGCAAGGTCACAGGCCTTGTCCGCCCCCAGGCGGGACTCTCTTACCATGATGCCCAGGAACTCATGAGCACCCTCTTTATCAGTGACATTCACCTCAGCCAAGGCAGGCCCGACATGACGGCGGCCCTGGTGCGCTTTCTGGCCGAAGACGCGCCCGGGGCCGACGCCCTCTATGTGCTGGGGGATCTGTTCGAATTCTGGATTGGGGACGACGACCCCAACCCGCTCCACCGCGAGGTGGCCGATGCCTTTCTCGCCCTGAGCCAGCAAGGGGTGCCCCTCTATTTCATTCACGGCAACCGCGACTTCCTCTTGGGGCGCCAATTTGCCAAACGGGCCGGCATGACCCTGCTCGGCGACCCCTGCGTCATCGAGCTGTACGGCGAGCGGGTGCTGCTGAGCCACGGGGATCTGCTCTGCACCCGGGATGAGGGCTACCAGAAGTTTCGCCGCATCACACAACTCAAGTGGCTGCGCTGGCTCTTCCTGCGCCTGCCGCTCTCGCGCCGCCAGGCCATCGCCCACAAGATGCGCGGCCAGAGCCAGATGGAGAATGCCCACAAGAGCCAGATCATCATGGACGTGACCCCGGAGGCGGTGGACGACATGCTGCGCCAGCACGGCTGCCGCCTGATGATCCACGGCCACACCCACAGACCCGCCATCCACGACTTCACCCTGGATGGGCGTGCGGCGCGGCGCATCGTGCTGGGGGACTGGTTCGAGCAGGGGTCGGTGCTGGTGTGCTCCCCCGCCGGGCAGCGCCTCGACACCCGCGCGCTTGGCTGAAGTCCTCTGCCTGCCATGGTCAGGAGCGAGTCTCATATGACCGTTTCTGACTCACGCCGTGCTGCGGCGGGATACAAGCAGGATGCCTGCATATACTCTGGTTCTCTGCACACAACGAGGAGATGACCATGGGATTTCTTACTTGGGTGGTACTGGGGCTGATCGTCGGCATCCTGGCTAAATGGATCATGCCGGGCAAGGATGGCGGCGGTTTCTTCATGACGGTGATCCTGGGGGTGGTCGGCGCCATGGTGGGGGGCTATGTCAGCACCCTGCTCGGGATGGGAACGGTCACCGGCTTCAACCTGCCGAGCATCATCATCGCCACCGTTGGCGCCCTGATCGTGCTGTTTGTCTACAACAAGCTGCGCAGTTGAGGCGCAGCCACCCATCGATGCGAGGGCGCCACTGGCGCCCTCGCTGTTTTCTGCCCCGCTGGCTCCAGCTTGTCTCGACTACCCGATCTCATCCACTCGTTTCGTCCGTTCGATGCCGCGCTTGCATCATTTCTAGTTGAGGCGTCTAATAAGCCCCATGCAAGCCAATGACCCCCTGCCCCGCCGCCCTCGCGGCCGCCCTGCCCAGCACGGGCACACCTATGCCGACACCCGGGATCTGTTGATCCGCCGGGGCATGGAGCTGCTGACCGAACAGGGCATCGCCGCCACCTCCATCGAGCGGGTGTTGCAGTCGACCGGGATCCCCAAGGGCTCCTTCTATCACTACTTCGCCACCAAGCACGACTTCACCCTGGCGGTCATGGATGCCTATCACCACTACTTCTGCCGCAAGCTGACGCGCTATCTGGAGGATGAGAGCCTGCCCCCCCTGGCCCGTCTTGTTGCCTTCGTCGACAGCGCCTGCCGGGGCATGACCCGGTTTGCGTTCCAGCGGGGCTGCCTCGTGGGCAACCTGGGTCAGGAGGTGGTGCAGCTGTCCCCCGAGCTGCGCCTGCGCCTCGAGCAGATCCTCCTCGACTGGGAGGCGCTGCTTGCCCGCTGCCTGAGGGACGCGGTGACGGCGGGGGAGCTGCCCCCTGATTGTGACTGCCCTGCCCTCGCCCATCAGTTCTGGATCGGCTGGGAAGGGGCCGTGCTGCGCGCACGCCTGGTGGGCGATACCGAGCCCATGCTCTCTTTTCTCAATTTTTTCATGAAGTTAGCAAAGTGATTTTTTTTACGAAGATTAATAGTCAGTCAGTCCAATTAATGGGAGTAGACAAGATGTTCAACGGTATTCTGATCGAGAAAGACGAGGCGGGTTATCGCGCCAGCTACCAGAGCCTCTCCGAGGAGATGTTGCCTGCCGGGGATGTGACCGTGGCGGTAGAGTGGTCTTCCCTCAACTACAAGGATGGCCTGGCCCTCACCGGCGCCGCCCCCGTGGTACGCCGCTTCCCTCTGATCCCCGGTATCGACTTTGCCGGTACCGTGCTGGAGAGCCAGCATCCCGACTGGCACCCCGGCGACAAGGTGGTGCTCAACGGATGGGGCGTGGGCGAGACCCACAGCGGCGGGCTGGCGGAGCGGGCACGGGTCCGGGGCGACTGGCTGGTTGCCCTGCCTGAGCGCTTCCAGCCCCGGGACGCCATGGCCATCGGCACCGCAGGGTACACCGCCATGCTCTGCGTGATGGCGTTGGAGAAGCACGGCATCACCCCCGGTGACGGTGACATTCTGGTGACGGGCGCCAACGGCGGCGTGGGCAGCGTGGCGATCACCCTCCTGGCCAAGCTGGGTTATCGGGTCGTGGCCGCCACCGGGCGGCTGAACGAGGCCGACTATCTGACGTCCCTCGGCGCCGCCGAGGTGATCGATCGCGCCGAACTGGCCGCGCCGGGACGCCCGCTGGGCAAGGAACGCTGGGCCGGCGTCATCGACACCGTCGGCAGCCACACCCTGGCCAATGCCTGCGCCACTACCCGCTACGGCGGCGCCGTGGCCGCCTGCGGTCTCGCGGGAGGGATGGACTTCCCCTCCACCGTCATGCCCTTCATCCTGCGCGGCGTCACCCTCTATGGCATCGACAGCGTGATGGCACCGCGCCCGCTGCGCCAGCAGGCCTGGGCCCGACTGGCCGAGGATCTCGACCTGACTCGCCTCAACCTCCTCACCCGGGAAGTGCCCCTCTCCCAGGTCGTGACCCTGGGGAATGCCTTCCTGGCAGGCCAGGTGCGCGGCCGGATCCTGGTCAATGTCCAGGGGTGATGACTGACGCGATATGAGCCGGCTCGCCTGACCAGGTCAGGCGAGCCTCTCCAGGGCATTTCGCAGCCACACGGAGCGTCACCCCCCTTCCCATCGTCCATGACAATGGGCAACAGATGCGTTCAAACACTCAAGTGCAGGTTTCCCGGACAGAGGGACCGAGACATCTCTATAGGCAGTACCTTCCCGCTGCACGCCCTCCCCCATCGATGCAGACAACCGTCACACCTCACCGACAAGCCCCTGCCCTGGATACCCGTATTCGCCGAAATGAGGCCCTGTTCGCCCACAACTGCGAACCATTGTCTTGCCCATTGACAGACCCCCGTTAAACAATCGATGCATCGAACAAATAATTCAGAATAGGAATACGTTTTATTTATCACCGCATATAAAAAGGGCGCATCATCTTGTATTAAACCTGTTTTTTGTATGGAAAAGCCCGAATCAAATGACAGGGGTGCATTACACTCAAAACGACGCTTCATACCCAGAAAGTGTGAAGGGTTCGTCAACGAAGAGATGTCGGATGATTCTATTTTCTTGGCTGGGGTGTGCTTATGTTCGACTCGAAACTTAAAAAAGAGCTGGCAGCAGAACGAGAGAGGGCCTTGAAAAGCGAGGCACTGGATCATGCCATGCACGATCATCTTCCCATGATTGAATTCACTACCGATGGTTATATTCTCGATGCCAGCCCGCTTTTTCTTCATTCCGTCGGCTACTCCCTCAATGAGATCGTGCAGCAGCATCACGCCATGTTCTGCATGAAAGAAGATACCGACTCTCCCTCCTATCGGGAATTCTGGCGAGATCTGGCAAATGGGCACAGCCAGCATGGCACCTTCCACCGGGTTGGCAAACAAGGCAAGGAAATATGGCTGGAGGCCACCTATTTCCCCGTCAGCCAGGGCGGAAAAATAATCAAGATCATCAAAATAGCGTCAGATGTGACGGTGCAACATGATCTGCTCATGACTCAAAAAGCAATATTTGAGGCGCTGGATCGCTCCCTCGCCGTCATCGAGTTTGAACCGACTGGTGTTGTTATTTCCGCCAACCGTAATTTCCTGGATACCATGGGCTATCGACTTGATGAAATTAAAGGCCATCAACATCGCATGTTTTGTGATGAGCTGTTTTATCGGGAACATCCCGATTTCTGGCAGGAGCTGGCTCAGGGGACGTTCAAATCGGGACGCTTTCAGCGATTTGATAAAAAAGGCCATGAAGTCTGGCTGGAGGCAACCTACAACGCTGTGCGGGGCAGCCATGGCAAGGTGATCAAGGTCATCAAGTTTGCCTCCAATATCACCCCGCAGATCAGCAAAGATCAGGCCGTACAACATGTGGCCAAGGTGGCAAATGAAACATCTGTCACAACCAAATCCTCCGCCATCAAAGGAGAGGAGATGTTGACCACCGTCGTCTCCACTTCGGACAATATTGTCAGACAGATGGAACATGCCAGCACCTTGATGAGCAAGCTCCACGCTCAATCCCAGAATATCACCGCCATCGTATCCACCATCAGCAGCATTGCAGACCAGACCAACCTGCTCGCGCTCAATGCCGCCATCGAAGCGGCGAGAGCCGGCGAACAAGGCAGAGGCTTTGCCGTCGTGGCCGATGAAGTTCGTCAACTGGCGGCAAGAACCTCCCTATCGACCAACGAAATAGCCAATGTCGTCAGCCAGAATCAGCAGCTCACCAGGCAGGTCAGCGAGCAGATCCAGTCCGCGGCAGACGGTGCCATCCACGGGCAAAAGCAGATCGATGACGTTGCAAAAGTGATGGAGGAGATAAGACACGGAGCAGAAGAGGTGTCGACCATCATCTCGGAACTCTAGATAAATCAGGGAAGCACTCAGGAGCCTGCCATCGAGCAGGCTCTTTGATGTTCACACCAGGGGTCGCAGCTTGGCACGTGCAGATTCAAGAGATGAACCGGCTCTTCAGGTCGCTGCCATTCTGGCTGTCAATCAACTAGAAACAAAAAGGCCACTATTGCTAGTGGCCTTAGTAACTCTTTGATTTTAATGGTGCCCGAGGCCGGAATCGAACCGGCACGACGCGAACGTCGAGGGATTTTAAATCCCTTGTGTCTACCGATTTCACCACTCGGGCACCGCAATCGGTATCAAGCTCGCGTGGCGGGCTTGTCAATATGGAGGCACGTTCCGGAGTCGAACCGGACTAAACGGATTTGCAATCCGCTGCATAACCGCTTTGCTAACGCGCCATGCAAAAGAGAGGAACTCTCTATTGTCTGAATTTGGAGCGGGAAACGAGACTCGAACTCGCGACCCCGACCTTGGCAAGGTCGTGCTCTACCAACTGAGCTATTCCCGCATCGGTCTGGCTGACTGCCTGACTGTGAGAACGCATTCTAGCGATGTTCCCCGCCCAGTCAACCAAAAACATTTAATACGCTGATCGTTCGGGTGTTTTTTACCCTTGTCCCACACTTTTGGCGCTCATGGCCGTTTCTCGGCGCCAGTGGCAGAGAAACGGCCATCTTCCCGTCGGGACTAGAACCGGGAGTGGTAGCTGAGATCGCCCCAGGCGGCCTTCATGTACTGGAACATGGACCAGAAGGTGAGCACGGTGGCCACGTAGAGCAGCACATAGGCGAGCCACACCATCCAGATGTCGTATTGCCAGATGAGGCCGGTGAGCGACACCATCTGGATCATGGTCTTCCATTTGCCAATCCAGCTGACGGCCACCGAGGAGCGCTTGCCAAGCTCGGCCATCCATTCACGCAGGGCGGAGATGATGATCTCCCGGCCAATCATGGTCATGGCGGGGATGGTGACCCAGACGGTGTTGTAGTGCTCGACGATGACCACCAGGGCCGCCGCCACCATGATCTTGTCGGCCACCGGATCGAGGAAGGCGCCAAAGGCGGTGGACTGGTTCAGCTTGCGGGCAAGATAGCCGTCAAACCAGTCGGTTGCGGCCGCCAGGATAAAGACGATGGCCGCCGCCATGTAGGACCACTGATAGGGAAGGTAGAACAGGATGACGAAGACGGGGATGAGCAAAATCCGAAAGAACGTCAGCAGGTTAGGAATATTTGTCATTATTTTCAGCCACTTCTTGTATGCCGCTACATGGTAGCCCCAAGCCGATCGCGGATGCAACCGAACTGGCGCCCGCCTTGGTCCATTAATCCATCAATAACCTCAGGATGCCGGTCATTATGGCATTTGGGAGCCCCCTGCGTCACGGCTCTTGTGCGCAGGCGGCAAGCCCTGATGCCCCCTGGCGTGACCTCCTTCACACCAAAGGCAGCGCTAGAGCGAGTGCAATGCGTCGTGGATGGACTGGGCCAGCTCCTGGCTGATGCCGGGCACCTTGGCGAGCTCGTCCACCCCGGCTTTTTTCACCTCCTGCAAACCCCCCAGGTATTTGAGCAGCGCCTGCCGCCGTTTCGGCCCCACCCCGGGAATCTCTTCCAGGGTACTGGTGGTGCGGGCCTTTGCCCGCCTGGCCCGGTGGCCCGTGATGGCAAAGCGGTGGGATTCGTCGCGAATGTGCTGGATGAGGTGCAAGGCGGGCATGTCCGCCGGCAGGTGCAGCTCTTCGTGGCTGTCCCCCAGGATCAGGGTCTCCAACCCCGCCTTGCGGGTCACCCCCTTGGCGATGCCCACCAGCAGCGGATATTTGCCGCCGAGGAACTCCAGCTGGCGCGCCAGGATCTCCTCCGCGCGGCGCAACTGGCCGAGACCGCCGTCGATAAACAGCACATCCGGCACCTTGTCCGGCTCCTGCTGCTTGCCAAAGCGACGCTCCAGCGCCTGCTCCATGGCGGCGTAGTCATCCCCGCCGGTGATACCGTCGATGTTGAAGCGGCGGTATTCCGAGGAGAGCGGCCCCTCCCGGTTGAACACCACGCAGGAGGCCACGGTGCGCTCCCCCATGGTGTGGGAGATATCGAAGCACTCCATGCGGGCGATGGGGCTCTCGAGCTCCAGCAGCTCCTCCAGCTGATCGTAACGGGCGGTGATGGTGCTCTTGTGGGCGAGGCGCGAGCGCAGCGCGGTCTGGGCGTTGATGGAGGCGAGCTTGATGAAGCGGGCCCGCTCGCTGCGTGTCCGGCTCACCACCCGCACCTTGTAGCCGGCGGTCTGGCTCAGGGTGTCGGCGATGACGCTCTCATCCTCCAGCGCCACGTCCAGCAGCACCTCGCTCGGGATCTGCCGTCCCCCCTGCCCCGACAGATAGAACTGCAGCAGGAAGGATTGCACCACCTCGTCAAGCGGGGTATCGGCCGGCACTTTCGGGAAGTAGCTGCGCGATCCCAGCACCTTGCCCTGGCGGATGAAGAGCACGTGGATGCAGGCGGTCCCCTGCTCGAAGGCCACCCCCACCACGTCGAGCTCGTCCAGCACGTTGCCGCTCACCGACTGCTGCTCGGTGACCCGACGCAGGGCCTGGATCTGATCCCGGTAGCGGGCCGCCTCCTCGAAGCGCAGATCGCCGCTGGCGGACTCCATCTTGCCCACCAGCTCGCCGATCACCTGCTGGTTCTTGCCCGCGAGGAACAGCTTGGCCAGTGCCACCTGCTGAGCATACTCGGCCTCGCTCACCAGCCCCGCCACGCAGGGGCCGGCGCAGCGCTTGAGCTGGTAGAGCAGGCAGGGGCGGGTACGGTTGGCATAGACGGCATCCTCGCACTGACGCACCGGGAAGATCTTCTGCATCAGGTGCAGGCTCTCGCGTACCGCGCCACCGGAGGGGTAAGGGCCGAAATACTCCCCCTTCACCTTGCGGGCGCCGCGATGGACGCCGATGCGCGGGTGCCGATGGTCGGTAATGATGATCCAGGGGTAGGACTTGTCATCCCGCAGCAGCACGTTGTAACGGGGCTGGTACTGCTTGATGAGGTTGTGCTCGAGGATCAGCGCCTCGGTCTCGGTGTGGGTGACCGTTACCTGCACATCGGCAATCTGGCGCACCAGGGTGCGGGTCTTGATGCTGTCGACGTTGGCTCGAAAGTAGGAGGTGAGCCGCTTTTTCAGATCCTTGGCCTTGCCCACGTAGATGACGGTGCCGCCGCTGTCGTACATGCGGTAGACACCGCTCTGGTGGGTGACGGCGCTCAGAAACGCCTTGCTGTCAAAATGGGGCTCGGGAGAGAGGGTCATCGGCAACTCGACTCAACGGATGAATGCAAAAAGACGGGGAGAGCATACTGCCCACAGCCTGCAAAAAGCAAAAGGCGGCCGGTGCCGCCTTTGGTGTCCACACGCCCCCGTTACAGGGTATCGGCATCCAGCATGCCATAACGAATGGCCAGATGGGTCAGCTCAACGTCACCGTTGATCCCCAGCTTGCTGAACAGGCGGTAGCGGTAGCTGTTGACCGTCTTCGGGCTCAGGTTGAGCTGCTCGGAGATGTCGGTCACCTTCTGCCCCTTGGTGATCATCATCATGATCTGCAGCTCCCGCTCGGAGAGGGACTTGAAGGGGTTCTCGTCGGCGGAGGCGAACTGGCTCAGGGCCATCTGCTGGGCGATCTCCGGGGAGATGTAGCGCTGACCGGAGTGAACCAGGCGAATGGCGTGGATCATCTCGTCCGGCGCGGCCCCCTTGGTGAGGTACCCGGCGGCGCCCGCCTGCATCACCTTGGTGGGGAACGGATTTTCTGAATGAATGGTCAGCACTATGATGCGTACATCGGGGCGGATCCGCAGGATCTTGCGGGTCGCTTCCAGACCGCCGATGCCCGGCATGTTCATGTCCATCAGGATCACATCGGGGTGATGTTGCCGACAGAAGGCCACCGCGGTTTCCCCGCTCTGCGCCTCGCCCACCACCTTGATCCCGCGGACGTCTTCCAAAATGCGTCTTATCCCTGTACGCACCAACTCATGATCATCGACCAGGAATACATTAATCACCCAAACACCCCGTTTTTTATCTCGTTATATGCCAGTTAGGGTTAACACGGCGTCTTGCATCATAACCAAACTCGATGATTTGGCAAACCATGGGCGGGAAAAGTTTGAAATTGCTCGTAAAATCCGTTTTAAATCAAATTATTATACAAAGAATCAATTAAAAAACGGCGCCCTGGGGCGCCGTATTGCATCAAAGCCGTTTCGCCAGCCTCAACCGGCCAGCAGCGCACGTACCTTGTCGAGATCGGCCTGGGTGTCCACCCCCACCGGCGGGGCTTGCAGCGCCTGGGCCACGTGGATCTTCTCCCCGTACCAGAGCACCCGCAGCTGCTCCAGGGCTTCGACCTGCTCGAGCACGCTCGGTGCCCAGTCCACGTAACGCTGGATGAAGCCGGCGCGATAGGCGTAGATGCCGATGTGGCGTTGGTAGTGATCGCCAATCTGCTCGCGGCTCTGGGCAAAGCGGTCCCGATCCCAGGGGATGCTGGCGCGACTGAAATAGAGGGCATACCCCTCCCGGTCGGTCACCACCTTGACGGCATTGGGATTGAACGCCTCTTCGGCATCCCTGATCGGCACCGACAGCGTCGCCATGGGCGCGCTGGCCGCGGCCAGGTTGTCCGCCACCTGGCGGATGATGACGGGGGGAATGAGGGGCTCGTCCCCCTGCACGTTGACGATGATGGTATCGGCGGCAAAGCCGTAGTGACGGCACACCTCGGCCAGACGCTCGGTGCCGGACTGGTGATCCGGTGAGGTCATGCACACCTCGAACCCGGCAGCGGCGGCAAAGGGAGCCAGAGCCTGCTGCACCCGCTCGTCATCGGTGGCGACGATCACCCGATCGGCGCCCGATTGCAGGGCCTTCTCCACCACGTGCTGCACCATGGGCTTGCCGTGAATGTCGGCCAGCGGCTTGCCCGGCAGCCGGGTGGAGGCGTAACGGGCAGGAATGACGACGACGAAACTCATGGCTTCAGCTCTTCCAGCGCCAGGTGACGGGCCCGGTTCTCCAGCAGCACCGGGATCCCCTCCTCCAGGGGATAGGCCAGTCTGTCGAAGCGGCAGATGAGCTCCTGAGGGCCCTCGGCGTGCGCTTGATAGTGCAGTTTCCCCTTGCAGACCGGGCAGGCGATGATGTCGAGCAGTTTAATATCCAGTGCCACAACGAAACTCCTTTAACGATTTCCCACAGGCGATCTTGCCTGGCATGTCAATGTGCAGGGCCAGCCCCCGAGTCCGGGCGCTGGCCGTCTGTTCCAATCCGGTGGCGCCCGTCAGGGCGCCTGGTGCCCGTTCCCTCTTCCGGGCTGCGGGCCCAGGGTGCGCAGCAGCGCCTCCCCCAGGGCATCGGGCAGCTCGGCGCTGACCGGCAGATACCACCAGTTGTCCGGGGCGAAGGGGCGGCACTTGACCGCATCCTTCTCGGTCATCAGCAAGGGGCGCTGGCCGAAGCGGGCCAGCAGCTCGGCGGCGTCGAACGCCTGGTGATCCCCGTAGCCGACGCTCTGCACCAGCTCGTAACCAAGGGCGGTCAGGGTGGCGAAGAAACGGGGGGGATGGCCGATGCCTGCCAGGGCATCCACCGGCCCCGAGAGGGGGGCCGTGAGAGGCGCATCATCGCACACCCGGCGCAGGGTATCCGGCACCAGGCGCATGGCGTATTCG
Source organism: Aeromonas sp. PrichA-15 (assembly GCF_017939245.1). NCBI lineage: Bacteria > Pseudomonadati > Pseudomonadota > Gammaproteobacteria > Aeromonadales > Aeromonadaceae > Aeromonas > Aeromonas sp. PrichA-15. The sequence goes on from NZ_JAGKRH010000128.1 coordinate 73,069, forward strand.
CCACGGGCGGGTTCGCCGCCGTTGCAGATGATGGCGTCCACCCGCTTGAGGCGGGTCGTGGGCTCGCGCAGCGGCCCCATGGGCAGCAGACAGCCATTGCCAAAGCGGCGCGCACCGTCCACCACCACCAGTTCGATGTCACGGGCCAGGGCATAGTGCTGCAGGCCGTCGTCGGTGACGATGATGTCCACCTCACCGCTTTGCTCCAGCAACCGCACAGCATCGGCCCGTCTGGGGGCCACCGCCACGGGGCAGCCGCAGCGTCTGGCGATGAGCACGGGCTCATCCCCGGCCTCGGCCGGGGTACTGCTCTCATCCAGTCGATAGGGGTAATGGGGCGCCTTGCCGCCATAGCCGCGGCTCACCACGCCCGGGCGCCAGCCCCGGGCCTGGAGTTGTTCCACCAGCCAGACCACCACCGGGGTCTTGCCGTTGCCCCCCACCGAGAGATTGCCCACCACCACCACCGGCAGGGTGGCCCGATAGGCGCTGAACCAGCCCCGGCGATACCCCAGACGGCGGACGCCGCTGATGAGGGCAAACAGCAGGGCGAAGGGGGCCAGCCCCCAGCGCCAGAGGCTGTTCCCGTACCAGAGTCTGGCCAGCATCAGCCCTTGTTACCCGTGGCTGTATTACCAAACTGAATGGCCCGCAGCTGGGCATAAGTACCATGCATGTCCATCAGGGTTTGGTGGTTGCCGCGCTCGACGATGTGTCCTTCGTCGATCACCAGGATCTCGTCCGCCTTCTCGATGGTGGAGAGGCGGTGGGCGATCACGAGGGAAGTGCGCGCCTTGCACAGCTCGTCGATGGCCGCCTGGATGTGGCGCTCGGACTCGGTGTCCAGGGCCGAGGTGGCTTCGTCCAGCAGCAGCACCGGGGAGTCCCGCAGCAGGGCGCGGGCGATGGCGATGCGCTGGCGCTGGCCGCCGGAGAGGGAGGCGCCGTTCTCGCCGATGACGGTGTCATAGCCTTCCGGCATCTTGCTGACGAAGTCGTCCGCATGGGCGATGCGGGCCGCCTGCTTGATCTCGTCGCGGCTGTACTTCTCTTCCGCCGCGTAGGCGATGTTGTTGGCCACGGAGTCGTTGAACAGATGCACGTGCTGGGAGACCAGGGCGTACTGCTTGCGCAGCTCGCTCAGGCGGTATTCGCGGATGTTGACGCCATCCAGCAGAATTTCCCCCTCTTCGATGTCATAGAAGCGGGTCAGGAGGCTCGCGATGGTGCTCTTGCCGGAACCGGAACGCCCCACCAGGGCCACCGATTTGCCTGCCTCCACCTTGAAGCTGATGTTGCGCAGCGCTGGTGTCTCCTTGGTCGGGTAGGTGAAGGTGACGTTGCGAAACTCGATTTCACCTCGGGCACGTTCCAGGGTGCGGGTGCCGGTGTCCTGCTCCGGGGTGGAGTCCAGCAGACCGAACAGGCTCTGGCAGGCGGTGATGCCGCGCTGGAACTGGTTGTTCACGTCGGTCAGGCTTTTCAGCGGCTTGAGCAGCATCATCATGGAGGTGACCATGACGGTGAAGGTGCCCGCAGTCAGGGTCGCCTTGACGCTGTCGATGGTGGCGACATAGAGGAAGACCGCAAGAGCCACGGAGGCCACCATCTGGACGATGGGGCTGCCGATGGCGTCGGCGGCGACCATCTTCATGGTCTGCTGGCGCATCCGGTTGCTCACCTGGTAGAAGCGCTTGTCCTCCACCTCCTGACCCCCGAACATCAGCACCTCTTTGTGCCCCTTGAGCATCTGCTCGGTGGAGGTGGTGATGTCACCCACCGCCTGCTGGATGTGGCGGCTTATCTTGCGAAAACGTCGGCTGATGATGCTGATGAGGATCCCGACCAGGGGCCCCACCACCAGGAAGATCACCGACAACTGCCAGGAGTGCCAGAACATCAGGCCCAGCAGGCCGATGACAGTGGCCCCTTCCCGCACCAGGGAGACCAGGGTCGAGCTCGCGGCGGACGACACCTGACCGGCGTCATAGGTCACCTTGGAGAGCAGGTTGCCGGTGTTCTGGCGGTCGAAGAAGCTCATGGGCATGGCCATCAGGTGGCTGAACACCTGCTGCTGCAGGCGCATCACCACGTGGTTGCCGACCCAGGCCATGCAGTAGTTGGAGAGGAAGGCGGCGCAGCCGCGCAGAGCCACGATGCCGAGGACGAAGAAGGGCATCCACTTGAGCACGCTGCTGTCGTTGCCGTTGAGCCCCTGATCGATAAGCGGTTTGATGGAGTAGACGAAGGTGGTATCCACGGCCGCGTAACCCAGCATGCCAATGATGCCGCCCACCAGACCCAGCTTGCGATCCCGGACATAACCGAGCAGGCGCTTGAAGACGGTCCAGCTCTCTTGTGAGGTTTCTTGTTGCATGAATAGCCGTTAATAAGGGAAATGACGGGCTATTCTAGCCAAACCTTGGAGCTACACCAAGCGCCGCTGGCGCGATGGCTACAACCCGGGTCACAAATGAAGGCCGCCCCTTGCCGGGCTGGCTCACCGGATCCTCACTCCCTTCCCCATACCTGCGGCTGCCACCAGGGGCCGCCACGCCTGTACCAGGGCCCCTGCTCCCGCTCGGCCCGGATCCTGAGCCCCGCGTCCCCCGGCTCGATCAGGATGGCGCCCGCCTCCCCCGTGACCCACTGCCGCGCCCCCTGGTATCGCGCCACCACCTCGGGGCGGGGAAAGCCCCACTGGTTCATGAAGCCTGCGCTGTGCACCACGAAGGCAGGTTTCACCGCCGCCACGAAGGGGGCCGTGGAGGAGGTGCGACTGCCATGATGCGGGCTCACCAGCAGGGTGCTGGCCAGCCCCGCGCCCTCCCCCTCCTCCAGCGCCTGCGCCAGCAGGCGGCGCTCCGCCTGCTGCTCGATGTCGCCGCTCAGCAGCAGCCGATGGCGCCCGTCGTCCAGCTGCACCACGCAACTGTCGTTGTTGCGCCCTGCCCCGGCTGCCAGGGGCCAGAGCACCCGCACATCCAGCCCCTGCCAGTGCCACTGCTGACCTCGGCGGCAGGCCTGGGTAGCCGGTGTAAAGGGGAAGGAGGAGAGCTCCCGGCGTACCGCCATGCTCTGCAGCAGAGCCTGCCGGTTGCCCGCGTGATCCCTGTCTCTGTGGCTGATGATCAGGGTGTCGATCACCCGGATGCCGAGCCGGTTGAGCAGGGGCAGGATGGCCGCATCCGCCATGTTGTAGCCCCCGGGGTAGCGATCCCCGGTATCAAACAGGATGGCCCGCTCCCCCCGGGTGACGAGCACCGAGAGCCCCTGCCCCACGTCCAGCACCCTCACCTGCCAGGAAGCGGGAGCAGGCCAGAGGGCGAGCAGCATGGCCGCCGCCACTGGCCCCCCCAGGGCGCGCCCTCCCGGCAGGTGCCATCCCGTCCACAGCAGGATCAGCAGGGCGCTGGCGGGCATCAGCCAACCGGGCACCGGCCACCAGAGCTGCAGGCGATCCGCCAGCTGCGTGAGCCCCCACAGCACCCACTCCAGGCCGAAGGCGGAGACCCAGAGCAGGCCGTGGGCCAGCAACGTGGAGAGGGGCGCCACCAGCACGCCGATGAGCGCCAGGGGAATGATGACAAGGCAGAACAGCGGCAGTGCCAGCAGATTGAGCAGAAACGCCAGGGGCGCCATCCCCTCGAACAGCAGCAGTTGCAGGGGCAGCAATCCGAGCAGCAGCAGAAGTTGCAGCCGCACCAGGCCGGGGCGATCGTGCAACAGGCTCGCCAGCAACAGCAGGGCCACCGCCAGAAAAGAGAGCCAGAACCCCGCCGAATAGAGGGCGAAAGGGTCCCACAATGTCAGCACCACAAAGGCCCACAGCCAGATCCGGTGGCTCGGCCAGTCCCGCTTTAGCCAGCGCAGCAGGCTCCACACCAGCACCATGATGAGGGCACGCTCGGTGGCCACCGCAAACCCCGCCAGCCAGCTGTAGGTGGCCGCGAACAGGAGTGACACGCAGATAGCCCCGCGCAGCCCGAACAGCCGCCCGAGCCACCAGCCGAGCACCGCTACCAGAGCAATATGCTGGCCCGAGATGGCGATGATGTGGGTCAGGCCGCTGCCGCGAAAGAGTTCCCACTGGGCATCCGTGATCCCTCCCTGTTCCCCGAAGGTGAGGGCCGCCAGCAGGGGGGCCTGCGCCATCCCCTCCCAGGCGCGACTCGCCGCCGCCAGCCAGCGATCGCGCACACCCGGGGGCACGGCATCCAGGGCGATGACCCGGCGCAGGTTGCCGGTGGCGGTGATCCCCTTGCCAAGGAGCAGGCGCCGCCCATCCATCCCCGCTTCGTTGGCCAGGCCATGGGCCGGCTTGAGAGAGGTCACCAGGGTGACGCGGCTGCCGGCAGGCAACGGCGGCAACACCTGATAGGCATTGACCCGCACCAGGGGTGGCACGATGAGGGGGCGATCGTCCAGGGTGTCGAGGCGCAGCAGCAGGCGCGCAAATTTATCCCCCTCTTTCTCTCCCGAAGACTCCGTACTTTGCACGTGTGCGGTTATGATGTGGCTCGTTTTTTTGCCAAGCTGATCCAGCCAGGCAAGCCGGTAGTGCAAATTCACCTGCATCCAGAGGATGCCGAGCAGCAGAAACAGCAGCCGCCAGCAACGACCACCGGCAAGGGGGGAGCGCGAGCAGCAGCATCAGACCACCCCATTCCCATGAAGGCAGCCATGGCCAAAGCAGTGAGGAGCTTGCCCCCAGGGCAAACGACAACAGACGCAGATCCATGGAGCAAGTATTTAGCAAGGTTCAGAACATGCCCAAACGAATCATACAGCGCTGGATACCCGACCCGGCGACCCTCAAGGAACACAAGCACTTGCGACTCTTTGGCAAGCTGCTGCTGGATGCCAACCTCTGGCATCTCAACCGGCGCTCCGCCGCCGGTGCCTGTGCGGTCGGCCTCTTCATGGCCTGGGTGCCCCTCCCCTGCCAGATGCTGCTGGCCGCTGGCGGCGCCATCGCCTGCCGGGTCAACCTGCCCCTCTCGGTGGCCCTGGTCTGGCTCTCCAACCCCCTGACCATGCCACCGCTGTTTTATGGCGCCTATCTGGTGGGCTGCCAGTTGCTGGGGCAACCCTCCCAGCACATCGAGATCACCTTCACCTGGGCCTGGCTGGTGTCGGTGTTCGAGACGGTGGCCCCGCCGCTCTTGCTGGGCTCCCTGGTGCTTGCCCTGCTGAGCGCCCTCGTCGGCTATGTCCTGGTTCGCGCGGGCTGGCGCCTGAGCACGGTGCGCCAGTGGCAAAAACGCAAGGTGGCGCGCCCATGCTGAACCGCTGGTTGGCCCGCTTCAAGATTGACCCCGATACCCTGCGCCAACAGAAGTGGTTCGCCCTCTTTGGCGAGCGACTGCTGACACCCGCCCTCTGGCAAGGGGGAACGCGGGCCCTCTGTGGCGCCGTGGCGGCCGGGCTGTTCGCCAGCTGGGTCCCCATGCCCATGCACTCCCTGGTGGCCGTCGCCCTGGTGCTGGCGTTCAGCTTCAACCTGCCGCTGGCCCTCTTGGCGGTCTGGTTCAACAACCCGCTGACGCTCCCCTTCATGTACCTCTACGCCTATCGTACCGGTTGCCTGGTGCTGAACGAGACGCCAGCCCCCTTCCATCTCACCTGGTCCCTGCACTGGCTGGAGCAGGAAGCGGCTATCCTGGTGCCCCCCTTCCTGCTCGGCAGCCTGCTGCTGGCGGTGCTGAGCGCTGCCGCTGGCGCCTTGCTCACCCTGCTGCTGTTGCAACTGGGCAAACTGACCCGCCCCCGCTAGGTTGCCAGCACGCCGTCCTTGTCTCGGGCGGCGTGCCTTGCCATCGTCTGCCTCTGCCACCACACTCCTTGTAACCCGTTGTTTTTCGACCCCCATTCGAAACAAGGAGCCCACCATGGCCGAACCGCTCACGCTGGCCCATGCCAATGGCAACCCCCTCTCCCTGCTCCCCGCCATGGCCAATCGCCACGGCCTCATCACCGGGGCCACCGGCACCGGCAAGACAGTCACCCTGCAGGTGCTGGCGGAGGGGTTTTCCCGCCTCGGCGTGCCGGTCTTTCTTGCCGACGTGAAGGGGGATCTGAGCGGCCTGGGCGCCGCCGGCACCCCCTCTGCCAAGCTGGATGCCCGTCTGGCCCAGCTCGGCCTTCAGGCACCCGACTTTGCCGCCAGCCCCACCCTGTTCTGGGATCTCTTCGCCGAAGAGGGCCACCCGGTGCGGGCCACCGTCTCCGACATGGGGCCTCTGTTGCTTGCACGCCTGCTCGGCCTCAACGACACCCAGAGCGGGGTGCTGGAGCTGGTGTTCAAGGTGGCGGACGACGAGGGGTTGCTGCTGCTCGATCTGAAAGACCTGCGGGCCATGGTGCAGTTTGCGGGGGAGCACGCCAAGACCCTCACCACCCGCTACGGCAATGTGTCGACCGCCTCCATCGGCGCCATCCTGCGCAACCTCCTCACCCTGGAGAGCGCGGGCGGCAATCACTTCTTCGGCGAGCCCATGCTGGACATCCAGGATCTGATGCAGACTGACGGGGCAGGCCACGGCCATATCAATGTGCTGGCCGCCGGCAAGCTCACCCAGTCCAGCCGCCTCTATGCCTGCTTCCTGCTCTGGCTGCTCTCCGAGCTGTTCGAACAGTTGCCCGAGATAGGGGATCCGGAAAAGCCCGTGCTGGTGTTCTTCTTCGACGAGGCCCACCTGCTGTTCAAGGATGCGCCCAGGGCACTGCTGGAGAAAATTGAGCTGGTGGTGCGCCTCATCCGCTCCAAGGGGGTGGGCGTCTATTTCGTGACCCAGAGTCCGGCCGACATCCCCGACAGCGTGCTGGGGCAGCTTGGCAACCGGGTGCAGCACGCCCTGCGCGCCTTCACCCCGAGCGATCAGAAGGCGGTACGCATCGCCGCCAACACCCTGCGGGCCAACCCTGCCTTCGACGCCGCCGGAGCCATCACTGAACTGGGGGTCGGGGAAGCGCTCATCTCCCTGCTCGACGAGAAGGGGCGGCCCAGCGTGGTGGAGCGCGCCTTCATCGCGCCCCCGGCCAGCCGCATCGGCCCCCTGAGCGCGGCCGAGCGCCAGGCGCTTATTCAGGGCTCATTGCTCTACGGCAGATACGACACCCAGGAGGACAGGGAGTCAGCGTTCGAGCGGCTTCAGGAGGCATCGCCCGCCGCCGATGACGAGACCGCTTCCCCACAGACCGACCAGGGCGGCGGTCTGCTGGATGCCTTGAATGGCATCCTGTTCGGTCGCACCGGCCCCCGTGGTGGCCAGCATGACGGGGTGGTGCAGACCGCCGCCAAGAGCGTGGCCCGCACCCTCGGCAACGAGGTGGGACGCCAGCTTATGCGCGGGGTGCTCGGCTCCCTGCTGGGGAGCAGCAAGCGGCGCCGCTGATGCCGGAAAATGAAAAAGCCCGCCGTGTCGGCGCAATGCTGTTCAGATAAGCACTTTTTTGACTGATTATTCATAAATTGGATTTGAGTTGAGGGGGCAAGGCTGTGTCCAGTCGATCTTCCTCCAGCCTTTATCCAGCGGGGCTTGCAATAGAAAGAGGGAGGCATCATGCCTCCCTCGCTTTTTTGTCCTGATACTACGTGGACTGGAACTCAAATTCTCTTAAGTGAACAGCATTGCGCCGTGTCGGCGGGCTTTTTATGGCTGAAGCAAGGCGCTTGGCGCAGATGCTTCTCTCTTACAACACCTTGGCGATGGCGTCGCAGAGGGGATCAATGTTGGCGCGGGTGATGCCTGCCACGCTGATCCGGCCGGAGCCGACGATGTAGATGGCGAATTCGCTCTTGAGGCGCTCCACCTGATCCTTGGAGAGACCGGAGAAGGAGAACATGCCGTTCTGTTCGCGGATGAAACTGAAATCCTGGTTCACCCCCCGCTCGGCCAGCTTCTCCACCAGCAGCTCACGCATCTCGCGAATGCGCACCCGCATGGCGGCCACTTCTTCCACCCACTCCGCATAGAGGGCCGGGTCGCTCACCACGGTGGTGACAACGGCGGCGCCGTGTGACGGCGGGTTGGAGTAGTTGGCACGAATGACGGTCTTCACCTGGGTGAAGGCGACGTCGGCCACCGCCTTGGTCGCGCAGACCAGGGTGAAGGCGCCGACCCGCTCGTTGTAGAGGCCGAAGTTCTTGGAGAAGGAGCTTGCCACCAGCAGCTCGTCGTGGCACTCGGCGAAGATGCGAAGGCCTTCGGCATCCTCTTCGATACCCCGGGCGAAGCCCTGATAGGCGAAGTCAAAGAGCGGCAGCCAGCCGGCGGCAGCACTCTGACTGGCCAGGGCACGCCACTGCTCGGTGGTGGGGTCGATACCGGTCGGGTTGTGGCAGCAGCCGTGCAGCAGCACCAGATCCCCCGCCTGCGCGTCAGACAGGGAGGCCTGCATGGCGGCGAAGTCGAGCCCCTTGGTGGCGGCGTCGTAGTACTTGTACCACTTGACGGTCAAACCGGCCGCCTGGAACACGCTGACGTGGTTCGCCCAGGTGGGATCGGAGATCCAGATGGTCTTGGCGAGATTGTTGCGTACCACGAACTCGGCGGCGATGCGCAGGGCACCGGTACCGCCCGGCGCCTGCGCTGTCTTGGCGCGGCCGCTGGTCACCAGGGCGGCATCACGGCCGAACAGCAGTTGCTGCACGATGCGGCCGTATTCGATATTGCCTTCGATACCGAGGTAGTTCTTGGTCTTCTCGTCGGTCAAGAGCTTCTGCTCGGCTTGCTTGACGCAGTGAAGGATAGGAGTGGCACCGGTCTCATCCTTGTAGATACCGACCCCCAGATTGATCTTGTGGCTGCGAGTGTCGGCACGGAAGGCTTCGGTCAGGCCCAGGATCGGATCCGCTGGGGCGGCAACAACCTTTTCAAACATGGTATTCCCTGTAGTCCGTTGAGTTCGTTGGCTGGCAAAGTAGGTTGGCAAACAAAAGCGCCCGTCCAGGGAGCGCTTCGTCAGCTCTTTATACCACTGCCTTCCATAGGGGAAAACCGCTTTCTCGGCGCCGCCTCAACCAATCCCGTGCCAATCCGGTGCCAGGGCACACACCTCGACCGACAGACCCCGATTCGACTCCACCAGATCATTGCACTGCACCAGCAGCGCACGGGGGATACGGCTCGGCTCCCAGGGCCGGCCATCCCCCAGGGGAACCCCGTAAGCCGCCTTGATGGGCACCAGATCCCGGGGCAACCACCAGCTCGCCGGTCTCCCCAACCGCTGGGCCAATGCCAGTACTCTGTCGACCCCGGCCGGATCCAGGGCGGTGAGGTGGCTCCAGAGGGTCTGGGGCGGCAAGGCGGCGATCAGGGGCTCCAGCGTGCCGGGATCCTCGGCGGGATACCAGACCAGCAGGGCGTCGGCGGGCAGTGGCAACTCGGCGAAGGCGCCGACGGCATCGGTTGTGATCACCCGCTGTATCTCCCCCTCTCCCCAGAGGATCTTGCCAAGCTGCGCCAGGGTGCGGGCTGGCAGCGCCACCTCCCCCAGGGTCTGGAGCCAGGGGGCGGCATCCAGCAGGGTGCCGCCGCTGAGAAACAGGCTGAACGGCCGTGCGGCCCGCAGACGAAGGGGCAGATCACTGCAAAGCCGGATCCCCTTGTCTTCGAAGTCGATCTGCTCGATGGGGCTGAAATGACCCTCCCCCTTGCGATACAGGGCCGCCAGCACCCGCTCGTTGACCCTCTCCCCCAGTTGCCAGCCGTGGGATTGCAGCCACTCCTCGGGTTCCGGCGGGGCACTGGCCATCTTCGCCAGCATCAGCTCCCGGGTCAGATAGCGGTGCCCGGCAGGGGTGAGCTCATAGTGATGATTGCCAAGGGCCAGCAGCAACTGGTTGTCCCGAAGCATGCCGATGAGCGGCTGCCATTGACGACCGCGAACAGCCTGGGAGCCGCCGCTCAGCAACTGCTGTGCCAGCGCGCGCCACTCGGGGTGGGTGAAATCGATCAAAGGCATCCTTCCCTGTCGGCCAATCTGCTTCAACAAATTGAATAATCTAGCGATTTACCAGAGGAGAACCAAGGGGGCAAGGAAGACAACGTGATATGGCGCAGGGCCAGAGGACGAAAAGTGGTGAAGGGGCCAAAAAACAGAACGGCCAAGCGAGCTTGGCCGTTCATCAACTAAATCAGCGCAGAGGCTAGATTAGAAGTTGTATTGCAGGGCAACAGTGAACTCGTCGTCCTTGTCGTTGATACCCTGGATTTTGTACTCGGTGTACGCCTTGAACTTGGAAGTGAAGTTGTACTGCACGCCCAGCAGGGTTTCGTCGACGATGTCTTCGTAAGAAGAACCGGCGGAGTTGGACAGTACCTTGCCTTCGGCGAAGTTGTAACCGGCCAGGAAGGTCCAGGCGTCAACGTTGTAGGAAGCAGCCAGCTCGTAGCCACGGCCCTTGTCCTTGTTGTTGCCTTGGGTGGTGTTGTCGTAGCTCAGGTCACCCTGGGTGTACATACCGGCGAAGTAGAAACCGTTGATGGCGTAGTGTGCGCCCAGGGCCCACTCTTTCTTGTCGCCAGAAGCGGTGCTGACGGTGCTTTCCAGGTCGGAGTAAGCGTAACCGGCGTTCAGGCCCAGACCGAAGTCGAAGTCGTAGCCAGCAGCAGCGGCGTAGCCGTAGTTGCGCTTGACGTTCGGACCGTAGACGTCGGTTTCCTTGATGCCTTGACCGATGTCAGTAACCTTGACGGCTACTTCATCGTTGGTCTGGTAGGACACTTTGCCCTTGAAGCCACCGAAGGTGTTGGAGTAGATGATCTGGCCTTCTTGACGACCGTCGTAGAAGTTACCTACGTCACCCCATTCGTTGAAGATATCGGTCGGCTCCAGCACGTCGTAGAACGCGGTGTCGGTCTGGCCGAAGATGATCTTGCCGTACTGGGTACCGTCCAGGCCGACGTATACGTGACGGGAGTTGAACTTGTTGTCAGAGTTTTCGGCGGATACTTGCCACTCGGTCTTGGCGATACCGGACCAGGTGTTGTTCAGGCCGACTTTGCCGGACCAGCCCAGACGGGAGGAACCAACCAGTTCAGCGTCGGTATTGTCGTGTTCACCGTAGTAGTTGGCTTGAACACGGCCATAGATATCAAAAGAGGTACCGTCTTTGTCGTAAACGACAGCAGCGTTGGCTGCGGATGCGAACAGAGCCGGGATAGCAATAGCCAGAATTGTCTTTTTCATAGTTTCCAATGCCTACTGTAATTAAACACTAAGTCCTTGTTATTCCCTGTGTTAGCGATGTTCTTTGCATCACTATGGCGCCGAGACTATCACCGGGTTTTCGAATCCGCAATGAAAAAACTTGGAACTTTTTATGAAAACCATAGTCACAGGGAAAAATTTGTGAGCTGAATCTCACAATGTTTTCCCCATCAGGGAAAACGTTTACAGCGATACTCTCTGCCTGAATCCCTCTTTTTTGGTGGTTTATTGCAACCCCCTGTTCCCTCATAACATATGTGCAAAGCCGGGGCTGACCCGACTGCTTCTCCCCTGCCTCGACCCGGGCCGCCTGTTGCGGGTATCCTGTTGCCATCCACACCGACACGGCCACACCTTCTTTATGCTATCGACTCGCCTCAAAGCCACCATCCGCAATACCTATCGCCAGATTGCCGATGGTTTACCCGGTTTTGTGCCGCGCAAGGAGCAGAATTTCCTGGTTGCCGAAATCGCCAAGACCCTGATGGGAGAATATGACAGGAGTCGCCGCATCCTGGTGGCCGAGGCTGGCACCGGCATCGGCAAGTCCCTCTCCTATGCCCAGGGGGCCATACCAGTGGCACGGCTGACCCAGAAGAAGCTGGTGATCTCCACCGCCACCGTGGCCCTGCAGGAGCAGCTCATCCACAAGGATCTTCCCTTTTATCACCGTCACAGCGAGCTGCCGTTTCGTTTCATGCTGGTCAAGGGGCGCCAGCGCTACTGCTGCGAGCACCTGCTGGAGCAGGCGGCAAACGGCAGCGAGATGGCCAATTTCGAACTCGACTTCGGCGCATTGAGCAAACACAAGCCATCGGATGCTGACAAAGCGTGCTACCAGGGGCTGTGGCAGGCCTACACCGAAGGCAAGTGGGACGGGGATCGGGACAACTGGCCCAAACCCATTCCGGACCCGTGCTGGGATCGCATCGCCGCCGACCGCCACACCTGCAACAAGGCCCTGAGCCACCATCAGCACTGCCCCTTCCACCGCGCCCGCAACGACATGGACGCAGCAGATGTGCTGGTGGTCAACCACGCCCTGCTGCTCTCCGACCTCACCATGGGGGGCGGCATCATATTGCCGCCGCCGGACGAGTGCATCTATGTGCTGGACGAAGCCCATCACCTGCCCACCATCGCCCGGGATCACGGCGCCGCCAGCGCCAGCATCAAGGGATCCCGCCGCTGGCTGGAAAAGCTGGTGCAAAGCGCTGGCAAGCTGGCCAGAACGCTGAACAAGGAGAGCCTGCTCGACCCCCAGCTCAAACTGCAGGATGCCCTGGCCTCTCTCCAGCCGGATCTCAAGGCCCTCGAGCAGTGGCTCACCAGCAATGATCACCTCTTTGGCGGCGAGCCCCACCACAGATTCGCCGATGGGGTGCTGCCGGATCCCCTGCCCATGCTGGCGGAAAACCTCAAGGAGGCGAGCAAGAAGGCACTGAGGGCGCTGGACAGAATGCAGGGGGCCATCGGCGAAGCGCTCAAGGATGGCGAAATTCGTCGCAAGGAGGCCGAGCCTCTGCTGGCGGAGAGCGGTTTTCACCTGCAGCGGCTCGAGAGCTTCTGCGCCCTCTGGGAGATGCTGAGCCGCCATGTTCCCACCGGCAAGACCCCCCTCGCCCGCTGGATGGCCAGAAGCGAGGACGGGGACATCTGGCTGCACGCCTCCCCCATCGAGGTGGGGTATCTGCTGGAGGAGTGGCTCTGGTCCCGCTGTCTCGGGGCCGTGCTGGTGTCGGCGACCCTCACCGCCCTCTCTTCCTTCAGTTATTTTCGCCACCAGGTAGGGCTCAAGGAGCATGACGGCACCCGCTATCTGCGGCTGCGCTCCCCCTTCGATTACCACAAGGCCGAACTCTATCTGCCCAAGATGGCCCATGAGCCCAGTGCCCCCGCCTTCACCCAGGAGTTGATCGATACCCTGCCCCGCCTGCTGGCAGGCAAGGAGGCCAGCCTAGTGCTCTTCTCCTCCTATCGCCAGATGAATGAGGTGGCGGTGGGGCTGCGGGCCAAGGGGATGTCGCTCCTGGTACAGGGGGAAGCGTCCCGCAGCGCCCTGCTCCTCTTGCACAAACAGAAGTGCGACGGCGGCCAGGCCAGCATCCTCTTTGGCACCGGCAGCTTCTCGGAAGGGCTGGATCTGCCTGGCCACTACCTCACCAACCTGGTGATCACCAAGCTCCCCTTCGCGGTGCCCAACTCCCCCGTGGAAGAGGCGACCGCCGAGTGGATAGAGCAGCGCGGCGGCAACCCCTTCCTGCAACTGACGGTGCCGGAGGCGTCGCGCAAGCTCATCCAGGCCTGTGGCCGCCTCATCCGAAAAGAGGCGGATCGGGGGCGGGTCACCATCCTGGACCGGCGCCTGCTGACCAAGCGCTACGGCAAGGGGCTGCTGGACGCCCTCCCCCCCTTCACCCGACGCATCGAGTGACACGGCTGACGCCCGCCATGCGATCCCCTGTCCCTCATGTCAGGAGGGGGCAGGAAGATAGAAGAGCACGCTGCCCGCAGGACTCGGGGCAGCGGGATCCACACCCCGCACACCGGAAGGCGCCATAAACGGCTATTGCCGCTGTGGGGCAAACCTGTAAAAATGACCCCCTATTTTTCAGTGGGCAATTGCCTGACTGTTCAAGGAGATGAAATGAAACTGACTGTTCTGGTACCGGCCCTGGCTGGTCTGTTGTGGGCAGGTAGCGCCCTGGCCGCTAGCCAACTGGAAATTACGAATCCCTATGTCATCCAGCTGCTCGATGGCGAACCCGTCAACCCCCAGCTGCTCGACAAAGCCACCGTCTTCTCCCTGGAGCCCGGCAGGCACCAGGTCGTGGTCGCCTTCGAGGGCAACTACTCCAGCCGCAGTGAAACCAAGCTGGTCACCGCCGAGCCCCTGGTGATCAACTTCACCGCCGCCGACAACCAGCAACTCTTCCTCGACTTCAAGAAGCCCCGCAAGGAAGAAGAAGCCAAGCGTTTCGTCAAGGAACAGAACGTCGTTCTGAAAGACAAATCCACCGGCCAGGTTCTGAAATCCGAGCAGTTCGTCATGCCGACCGTGGGTGGCTTCCAGCTGACCCGTGACTATCAGCAGGAGCTGCTGAAGATGGGCAAGGCCTTCAACCAGCCCAAGACCGTTTCCGTCTCCACCGCCGCCGTGATGGCTGCCGCCAGCGCACCGGTGGAAGTGGCCCCGAGCAAGGCCATGAGCAACCCGGAAGCCCTGACCCAGCTGCAGAGCTGGTACAACAAGGCCGATGCGGAGACCCGCAAAGCCTTCCAGATCTGGGTGATCCAGCAGCAGTAAGGCGCATCGCACGCCTGCATCGAGGGGAGCCTGGCTCCCCTTTTTCATACCCGTTCATGGCCGATGCTTCATGTCACTGCGCATCTTCTATCACCCCCACTACTCCGCCCTGACACTGCCCGAGCGTCACCGCTTCCCCCTGGCCAAGTACCAGGCGCTGTTTGAACGCCTCGTCGCCCTCGACTATCCGCTGGCACAGGCCGCCCCTGCCAGCCGTGAGCAGATAGAGAAGGTGCACGATGCGGCCTATGTACAGGCCGCCCTCGCCGGTACCCTCGATGAAGGAGCCATTCGCCGGCTCGGCTTTCCCTGGTCTCCCCTGCTGATTGAACGTACCCTGCACTCGGTCGGTGCCACCCTGGCCGCCAGCCGCCACGCCCTTGCGCAGGGCTGCGGACTGCAGATCTCCGGCGGCTACCACCACGCACACCGGGCGTTTGGCAGCGGCTTCTGCCTCTTCAACGATCTGGTGATCGCGGCACGAACCTGCCTGGACGAGGGACTCTGCGAGCGGGTGCTGATCGTGGATCTCGATGTCCATCAGGGAGATGGCAGCGCCGCCCTGTGCACGGACAGCCGCGACATCATCACCCTCTCCCTGCACGGGGAACACAACTTCCCCCGCCACAAGCCGGCCTCCCATCTGGACTTTCCCCTGCCAAGCGGCATGGAGGACGACGCCTATCTCGAGACCCTGGACCAGGCCCTCGCCCTGGCTCATCGCCTCTACGCCCCTGACTTCATCCTCTATCAGGCCGGGGTGGATGTGCACCGGGACGACGAGCTGGGCTACCTATCCCTGAGCGACTCCGGCGTGCGCCAGCGCGATGCCATGGTCTTTGACTCTGCGCTTCGCCACGGGCTGCCCATCACCGCCGTACCGGGAGGGGGTTACCGGCGAGACTGGCAGCAGTTGATCCCGCTGCACCTCTCGCTCTTTGAAGTAGCAAGGCACCGGTTTGGTTGAGCGGCACCACCCGGCCCATGACGAAAAAGAGGCGACCCTTGGGTCGCCTCTTCTATATCCGTGCACAGGGATGATGACGCCGTCTGCCCTCAGGCATGGGCCATCGGCGTCGGGTGCTCGCCCATCTTGCGCAGCAGCATCAGCAGATAGACCAGGGAGACCCCGGCAATCACCATGAACAGCAGATGATCCGAGTAGTGCTGCATCAGGAGCGCCGTCAGGGTCGGCCCGAGCAGGCTGCCGATGGTGTAGCTCAGCAGCAGCGCCTGGTTCATGGCCACCAGTTGATGCTGCTCCACCTTCTCGCAGGCCCAGGCCATGGCCACCGGATAGAGCGTGAAGCCCGCGGCCCCCAGAATGAACAGCGTCGGTCCCATGGCCGCGTTGCCGAGCATCGCCATGGCCCCCAGGATCACCACCAGCACCTGTACCCGCAGCACCGGCAGGCGCCCGAAACGATCAGCCAGACGCCCCACCGGCCATTGCCCCAGGATGCCTGCGCTCACCATCACCGCCATCCAGTAGCCGATGGCCCCGTCGCTCACCCCCTGGTGGTTCAGATAGAGCGGCATCAGACCATAAAGCACCCCCAGCACGATGCCGGAGAGGATGCAGCCGTTCACCCCCAGACGCGCCTGACGCATGCGCAGCATCGGCCAGACCGGAGTCCTGGCCTGGTGGTTCCCTGACGGACTGGCGATGCGGGTGAACAAGAGCGGCAGCATGGCCGTCAACACCAGGGCGGTCACCCAGGGCAGCACCGCCATCAGCGACGTCGGCACCTTGCTCACCAGCAGTTGCCCAAGCACAGTGCCCACGTAATAGACCATCATGTAGGCGGCCAGCAGGCGACCCCGATTGCGGGCGTTGCCGCTGCACATCAGCGCGCTCTCCACCACCACCCAGATCATGGCGCAGCCGACACCGGCGATGAATCGCCAGGCGAGCCAGCTCCAGAACGCCACGGTAGTGCCGAGCCCGACGCAGCCTGCGGCAAAGAGCGCACTGGCCAGGTAGTAACTGCGATTGAAGCCGCAGCGGGCGATGAGTCTGCCCGCCAGCAGGGTTCCCAGCAGGTTGCCGGTGAAATAAGAGGAGCCGACCATACCGACCTGCCAGGTGGGCAGATGCTCATGGGCGAGCCAGAGCGGCACCAGGGTATTCAATACCGCGATGGCCAGGGTCAGCAACAGCAGGCCACAGAGCAGGAGCAGCACCGGGCGGGAGTATGTGGTCATGGATAGAACCGTGGGGAGAGGCAAAATGCGAGCGCATCATGCCACCGCCTGTGCCTTTGTCAATCGGCACTGAGGCCGGGTCGCAAGGTTTTTCTGCCCACCGTGATGGCAACGCGGCAAGGCCCTCCCCTGACGGGAGCCTCATCCCCTTGATTGGCCGGCACCTTGGTCATGATAAGGGGAACCGGGCGGTTGAATATCGCCCCTGTGCCTCCCTCACGCCAGAGCGCCATGACCAGAAGAGGCGACCCAGGGCCGCCTCTTCTTGTTATCAAGCACAACCTATCGTGCACAACGCCGGTCAGCGCTGGCGCTTCTTGGCGTACTTGCGACGAGCCCGGGCCTGGCGCTCCTCTTCCCGCTCCGCCTTCTCCCTGGCTTTCTGCTCAGCCTCGGCCTCGGCTTCCACTATCTCGACGCTCACCATCTCTGGCGTCTCCAGGGAGATCCGCCCCAGCATGCCGGACCGGAATTCATTGACCAGGATTTCCGAGGCCTTGTGCAGATCCGCAAGCCCCCCCTTGCGCATGAAGCCGCGCTGACGGGCAATGAGATCCAGCAGCTCGATCTCGGTCTCCGGCAGCTCGCTCAGCTGGTAGCGTGCCTTGATGCGCTCCGGATAGGCCTTGATGAAGTAGTCGGCGGCAAACATGGCGATGTCGGCGTAATCGAAGACGGTATCCTTGATGGCCGCCGTGATCGCCAGTCGATAACCGCAGGAGGGCGGGTTGAGCTTGGGCCACAGGAAGCCAGGGGTGTCCGTCAGGATGACGTGGTTGTCGAGCTTGATCCGCTGCTGGGACTTGGTCACCCCCGCCTCGTTGCCGGTCTTGGCGATGATGCGCCCCGCCAGGGTGTTGATCAGGGTGGACTTGCCCACGTTGGGGATGCCCATGATCATGGCGCGCACCCCGCGCAGCTCGAAGTTGCGCTCCGGCAGCATCTCGTGGCACAGGGTCAGCAGTTGCTTAATCTTCTCCGGCTCCTGCTGGGTCAGGGGCAGTGCCTTGATCCCCTTCTCCTGCTCCATGTGGGCCACCCACAGCGCGGTGATCTCGGGGTCGGCAAGGTCTGCCTTGTTGAGCACCTTGATCACCGGCGTCTCCCCGCGCAGCTCCGGCACCAGGGGGTTCTCGCTGGAGAAGGGGATGCGGGCGTCGAGCATCTCGATGATGACATCGACCTGGGGCATGACCTCTGCAATCTCTTTGCGGGCCTTGTGCATGTGGCCGGGGAACCAGTTGATGGACATATCCGTTACTCTCTCATTGGCATGCGGTCCCCTCTCGGGGCTGCGGGCGCTCGGGGTTGCGGGTGCGTGGTGATGCGCCAGACCGCTGGCACTCATCGCAAGGGGGCGCATTTTACCTGCTGCGGCCCCGATTTGACAGGCTATTCTGGCCGGGTGTTGTCACCCGGGTGGCCGGATGCCCGCCACGCCACCGGGAGGTGAGTGGCAGAACACAATCAACATAACCCATTGATATAAGATAACATTTACAAGGCACTTTCACCGCATTGTCATCTCTCTTCACTAAAAGTGTCATCTGCCCCCTCTAGGCTGCGCTCAGGTTTCACAAGGAGCGAACCCCAATGAGAAAGATGGCAGGACTTGCAGTGATGATAGGCGCCGCCCTGGCCGCCGGCTGCAACTCCAACAACGACAGCAACACCCCGGAACCCAGCGCCAAGAACGTGATCTTCTTCCTCGGCGACGGCATGGGTCTCAACACCCTCACCGCCTCCCGGATCTATGGCGTCGGCGAAGAGGGCAGCCTCACCATCGACACTCTGCCGGAAACGGCCTTCATCAAGACCTTCTCCCACGATGCCCAGGTGACCGACTCGGCCCCCTCCATGGCGGCCTACATGACCGGGGTCAAGAGCAACAACGGCGTCATCAGCATGGACAGCGACGCCACCCAGGAGAGCGATTGCAGCCAGAGCGGCGGCAAAGCGGTGACCACCCTGCTGGAGCTGGCCAAGGCCGATGGCCGTGGCACCGGCGTGGTCACCACCACCCGGGTCACCCACGCCACCCCGGCCGCCACCTATGCCCATATATGCAACCGGGACCTGGAGGCTGATATCGCCGTCCAGATGGTGCCGGGGGGCAGCGGTTACAACAGCGCCCTGAAAGAGGGGCTGGACGTGGTGCTCGGGGGCGGCAGCGGCTTCTTCCTGCCCAGCGCCGACAAGGGCAAGCGGACCGATGGTCGCAACCTCATCGACGAGATGAAGGCGAAGGGCTATCAGTTTGCCGCCACCCTGGACGAGCTGAACCAGGCCGATGCGAGCAAGCCGCTGCTGGGCCTGTTTGGCTCAAGCCACATGAAATATGACCTGGACCGACCCGCCAGCGAGCCGTCACTGGCCCAAATGACCCTGGCTGCCATCAAGCAGCTCAAGGGCAAAGAGAAGGGCTACTTCCTGATGGTGGAAGGGGGGCGCATCGACCACGCCCTGCACGACACCAACGCCAAGCGCGCCCTGCAGGATACCCTCGCCTTCGACAACGCCATCCAGGCCGCCATCAATGAAGTGAAGAAAACCGATCCCGAGCTGAAAAACACCCTGATCGTGGTCACCGCCGACCATGACCACACCCTGGTGCTCAACGGGTACGCCAAGCGCACCGGCAAGACCACGGCAGGCAATGCGGGCGTGCTCGGGCTGGTGAAGAACTACGAGACCGGCGAGCCGAGCAAGGATAGCGATGGCATGCCCTACACCATCATCGGCTTTGGCAACGGCTACAACCGGGTGGACGGCCCGCGCAGCAGCGTGGCGGCCCTCGACGACGCCACCGTCTCCGCCGACGACTATCACCAGGAGGTGGTGGTCAAGGTGGGCGAGATAGGCAACGAGACCCACGGCGGTACCGATGTCTTCCTCGGCGCCATCGGCCAGGGAGCGGAGCGCTTCCACGGCTCTCTCGACAACACCGCCGTGTTCGGCAAGATCAAGGCTGCGGCCAAGCTGTAAGGGATTATCAGGATGAACATCACCATGAAAAAGACGCTGGTCTGCACCGCCCTGCTCGGCACGCTTGGCGGCCTCTCCCAGGCGCACGCCGCCGATGCCAAGAACGTCATCCTCTTTATCGGTGACGGCATGGGCCCCACAGTGCTCACCGCCACCCGCCTGTTCAAGGTGGGGGAAGAGGGGGAGCTCGAGATGATGAAACTGCCCCAGAGCGCGCGCATCAAGACCTTCTCCCACGATGCCCAGACCACGGACTCCGCCCCCTCCATGGCGGCCTACACCACCGGCGTCAAGATGAACAACGAGGTGATCGCCATGAGCAGCGACACCAGGGCCGTGGCACCGTCCAAGGATGCCAACGGCAACAAGGGCATCAACAACTGCACCAACGACAACGGGAGCCCGGTGCCCACCCTTCTCGAGCTGGCCAAGGCAGCCGGCAAGTCGGTGGGAGCCGTCACGACCACGGAGCTCACCCATGCCACCCCGGCGGCGACCTATTCCCATATCTGCCACCGGGATGCGGCCTACGCCATCGCCGAGCAGGCGGTACCAGGCGGAGCCGGCTTCAACCAGGCGCTGGGGGATGGGGTCGATGTGCTGATGGGGGGCGGCGCCAACCACTGGACGCCCTACAGTGCCAGCAACAAGGGCGGCCGGGCCGACGGCCGGGATCTCACCGCCGAGCTGACCGCCCGGGGCTACCGCTATGTCACCACCAAGGATGAGCTTTCTGCCGTCAACTCGGGCAAGGTGCTGGGGCTGTTCAGCACCAAGTCCCACCTCGACTACGAACTGGACCGCGTCGCCAAGGGGGCGGCCAGTACCCAGCCGTCCCTCTCCGAGATGACCGCCAAGGCGATCGATCTGCTCAGCCAGAACAGCCAGGGCTACTTCCTGATGGTGGAAGGGGGGCGTATCGACCACGCCCTGCATGCCACCAACGCCAAGCGATCCCTGACCGATGCGGTGGCGCTGGACGAGGCGGTCAAGACGGCCCTCGGCAAAGTGGATTTGAGCGATACCCTGATCGTGGTCACCGCCGACCACGACCACACCATGACCATCAACGGCTATTCCGCCAAGGGCAACAAGGTGCTGGATCTGGTCAAGAACGCCGATGGCTCGACCCAGAACGACGCGGACGGCAAGCCGTTCACTACTCTGGTGTTCGGCAACGGCCCCAACCGCCAGGACCAGCGCCCCACCCTTACCAGCGATGAAGTGATGGCGGATGACTACCTGCAGGAAACCGGAGTCAAGCTCGGCTCCGAGACTCACGGCGGCGGCGATGTGATGCTGTTCGCGGGCGGCGCAGGCAGCAGCCAGTTCAAGGGCACCCTCGACAACACCCGGGTGTTCGGCAAGCTCAGGGAGGCCCTCGGCCTGTGATAAAGGGGCCCGGCACCGCGCCGGGCACCTTTTCCGTCGAGCGAGAGACGATGATGAAATATCTGCTTTCTTTATGGCTGCTGGGCAGCGCCCTCTCCTTCCCCCTCCTGGCCGACGAGGTGCCCGATCTGGCCGCCCGCATCCGCTACGTGGACAGGGCTACCGGCAGCGACGGCATCACCCGGGAGAGCCAGTGGCAGGAGAAGTGGCTGCGGGTCGGTGACCAGGTGTGGAGCCAGCGGCTCATTCCCGTTCCCCTGGCCCGTGCCTATCACGCCACCCACGATGCCCGCCCCGGCCACAAGCACTTCACTCACCAGATGGCGGCGCGCTGGGTCACCCGCAGCGAGGGAGACGCACTCCAGTTGCGCTACGCCGATGCCTGGCACAACCAGCTGGTGGAAGTGCCGCAGGAGGAGTACGGCCAGGTGGCCTTCAAGCCGGAGTGGGCGCGGATCCGCCACCTCATCAACCCTGCCCTGTTAGAGGGAATGACACCGCTGGATGAGGCCGCCCCCGACCAGGCGAACTGGTATGAGACCCGTGAAGGTCGCCAGCGTACCCGCATCCTCTGGTCGAGCCGCTGGCAGTTGCCCCTGGTGGTGGAGTCGGCAAGCCTCGACGGTTATCGCAGCTACCGGATGGAGGTGACGCTCAAGCCGCTGCCAAAGACCCTCCCCTGGCAGCAACTGGCAGGGTACCAGACCCTGGATCTGCGGGATTTCTTCGACTGATCCCCCCAGGCGGCAATCGCCTGGCTGACATGGCGTAACGGGATGTTACACTCTCTGTACTCATCCCGGATCCGAACATCCATGCGCCTTGTTACTCTGCTTCTGCTGCTCTCTCCCCTGATCGTCTGCGCCTTTTCGGCCCGTGCCGTGGTCGTCGTGGCCGCGGACATTCCCCCCTATGTGATCCGCGCCCAACAGGGTGCGCCGAGCGGCATGGCCATCGAGGTGCTGGAGGAGGCTGCCCGCCGCCTCGGGGAACCGCTCGAGATCGAGTTGATGCCGCTGGCTCGCGCCCTCAGCCAGGCCAGCCACCGCCCGGATGTCCTGTTGTTGCCCCCGGCCCGAAATCCCCAGCGCGAACCACTGTTTCTCTGGATTGCCCCCCTGCTGGAGGATGCCTTCGTGCTGGTCAGCCATCGCCGTCACCATCCAACGCCGATCTCCATGAAGACGCTGCCAGGCCTCACCGTTGGCGTGATGCGTGGCTCCCATAGCCAGAGCCTGTTCCAGCCGCTGACAGGGGTGACCCGGGAGCTGGTCACCGAGGAGGTCAGCAACGCCAGCAAGCTGGCGCGCGACCGCATCCAGGCATGGGCGGTGGCCTGGAACACCGCCCGTTACAACCAGCAGCGGGCGGGTCTGCCGCTCCCGGACCTGGTGCGGGGCGAGACCTTGCAGCAGAGCACCCTCTACCTGGCCGCCAGTCCCCGCTTCTCCCGCAGCGAGGCGCTGCGCTGGCGCCGGGTCATTCAGGAAATGAGGGAGGATGGTAGTCTCGCGCGCATCCTGCACCAGTACGATTACCAGGCTCCCTGATGAGAAAGTCAGTCCAATTGCCAAACCACCCCAGAATGGTTATGGTATCTCCATGAAAGCAATCATGATTTTTTCCAGTACGCTCACACCCCGCTGAGCCCCCGCCCTCGCCC
The DNA here is from genome assembly GCF_017939245.1 of Aeromonas sp. PrichA-15. NCBI lineage: Bacteria > Pseudomonadati > Pseudomonadota > Gammaproteobacteria > Aeromonadales > Aeromonadaceae > Aeromonas > Aeromonas sp. PrichA-15. The sequence continues at coordinate 95,838 of NZ_JAGKRH010000128.1, forward strand.
CGCTGCGCGAGTCGCTCGGGGGCATCGCTGTTGCTGTCTGCTTTTTACACTTGCACCGTTTTTTGTCGACCAGTCTGCCCGTCATCCTGGTCCCTTCAGTCATTGATAAGGAAATACCCTATGAAACAGCCTCATCTCGTCATCTCCAGCCTGGATCTGGATCGCATCGAACAGCTGCTTGGCAACCACCCCCAGCACCTTGCCCTGCAAGAGGAGCTGGATCGCGCCGAGATCCGCGAACCCGCCGACATGCCGCCGGACGTGGTGACCATGAACAGCACGGTGCGCTTCAAGATGCAAAACAGCGGCAACGACTTCTGCCTGACGCTGGTCTATCCAAAGGATGTGCAGGGGGACGAATCGAAGATCTCCGTGCTGGCGCCAGTGGGCAGCGCCCTGCTGGGGCTCAAGGTGGGTGACAGCATCGCCTGGCCGGGGCCGGCCGGTCGCACCATCCAGGTGGAGATCCTGGAAGTGGTCTATCAGCCGGAACGCGCGGGGGAGCTGCACCGCTGACAGGCCGCCAGGCGGCCACTCTGGTCTGATGCGACCAGGTGGCTGACTCGGTATGTCTTTGCCCGGTCGGAGCCGACGGCCACCGGCCGGGCATGACCTGACGGGGGATCAGGCCCCCTGACAGATCCGGTTCTTGCCCTCCCGCTTGGCCTGATAGAGAGCGCGATCTGCCTGGCTGAACAGGGTGTCAAAGTGCCATTCACGGGCGCTGGGCACCCACCCCAGGCTGGCCGTCACCCGGACCCCCTTCAGCTCCAGCGTTTCTATTCCCTGGCGGATCTGCTCGCAGCGCGCCTGCTGGGCCAGGGGGTCCCGCTCGGGCAATAGCAGCACAAACTCTTCCCCGCCGAAGCGGCTGGCCACCAGATCCCGCTGGCCGGCAAGATAGCGACCCACCGCCTCCAGCACCCTGTCCCCGGTCTCGTGACCGTGGCGATCGTTGATCTGCTTGAAGTCGTCGAGATCCAGCACCACCAGCGCCCCCTGCCTTGCCATCGTCACGCAATGATCCATAAAGCCGCGCCGGTTCAGGAGGCCGGTCAGGGGATCCTGGCTGGCCTGTCGACGCAGGGCCAGGGCCCGGTACTGGGTACAGAGCAGCAGCACCCCGAAGGTCGACAGATAGTTGCCCATCAGCTTGACATCCTCCCCCACCTTAGCGCTTCGCGTCACAGGAGGGGGATTCCCATTACTGGGTGATAGCTGCTCGCGCAGTACCGGGTTCCTGCTTCATCGGGCGGCCTGATTGCACCGCGCCTCCACAGGCTAAAACGGCGTGTCCCG